>NZ_LMJZ01000009.1:0-85731 GCF_001421155.1 Sphingomonas sp. Leaf5
CCAAGGCCGCTGTCGGCCAGATCAGCGCCATCTTCACCGACGCCAACTCCTGCTACCACCTCGCCTTTGCGCGGATCGGCGCGCCCGAACCCCACCAGCAGACCAAGGCGCAGACGAATCAGATCGAATCGTCCAACGCCTCGTTCCGCGACATGCTGGCCCGCTTCAACCGCCGAACCAAGCGCGCTTCCAAGACCCAACAGATGCTCGAGATCACCCTCGACATCTTCCTCGCCAGAAAACGACTGGGTCTGAAGTGACTACTCTCGCGGGTGCGGGGATCGACCCTTACGGACCTCTTCGCGCGCCTTCCGCGCTTCGTCTCCCACACACCGGCGGCGGTCGCCTTATACTGACGAGTGCGACGTGGAATGACGATAGGTCTACCCCGCAATAGCGGATATCGGCCGGGCCGGGCATCGCCTCTCTCCATAGACGAAACGACGTCAGGGTGGTACCAAAGTTTGCCGCGTGTGGACCGCTTACTCCAACAACGGCGGCATTTGGCCTTTTGCCGCTGGTGCCGGGCACCACTATCAACTCGTATAAGACGGTTCGGTGTTCGCCTCTGGCCAGTACGACGGACGCAGTTGCTAACGGTCGCCGGCGAAATACTCCGCCGCTCGACTCATCCGGCGTTGAAGCGGACCGTGAACGAACGGTCGCGCCGCCCACTGGCGTGACGTCCCGTTGGGTACAGTCCGGTCAGCGAAGTCGCGGTACCCGGCATGAACAACGCGGACGTAGCAGTTCGCTTCATGCTCGATCATCCGGCGAGGCAGTAGAGGATGATATCGGCCTTCGCCTACAACCCTACCGACCCGCCGTTTACCTTGCTCACAAACAGACTATCCGGCCCCTAATTACGCGCCTTGCGCGCTGCATACCGGGCATCGCGCGCCGCTTTCAGTTCCGCTGCCGTCGGTACCTTCGGAAGCTTCGCCCTGGCGGCTTCCGCTTCGGCGAGCGCGGCCGCCTCGGCGGCGGCCTTTGCCTGTTCCGCAGCTTCCTTGGCCGCAGCTACGGCCGCAATCTTGGCCGCCTGACGCTCGGCCTGCGCAGCTTCGCGCGCCTCTCGGGCGGCTTTCCGCTCGGCCACTACGGCCGGGTCGGGTTCGGGTCGTTCGCGATACTGCTTCAGCGCCTCTAGCTTGGCTGCACGGGCAGCAGCGGTACGCTCATTGAAATCAGGGGTCTTGAATGCCGGCATCAATATGTCCCAAGGACGGGGCAATAGTACCCCAAAAGCCATATAACACTTTACGTCATTGGCAGAAGAGGCATCCGGTCCTAAATTTGCGAACCTCCGCCCCCTTTGCCGATCGCACTTTCTCGCCCGAACATCATCATCGTACCCGTGATGCCATCGGACATGTCGGATCGATGGAACTCGGTCGCCATGCGGTACGGCCATTTCGCAGTATCGGCCAATCAAAGGACGCACGCCGTGAACATCCTGACACGGGTCGCTGGGCCGCGGTGCCGATCAACCATTCGCGATGATTGAAAACCTTCACCTGGCTCCCCGCCCCAGTCCAGCGCCGGTCGCTCGCGGACGGTCACCGGCGCTCGATGCCCTGCGCAGCGGCGCTGCTCGTGCGGAACGGCTCTATATCGGCCAAACCCTCCGACGTGGAGCACATGCCGTACCGGCGATGGTGGCCTTGAACGTGCTCCGGGAACTCGACCTGTTGTTCACCTACGCGATCAACGAACGCGCTACGCGATCGGGGCTGGCAACATGTCCTGCCGATGCGCCGTCGAGGATCAAACTCTGCGTGCTGTCGTCGATCTGCCCGACCAGCGCGGGTGATCGGGACCGATACCGGACGAATGCCTTGGGGCGAGTGCGCCTCGATCGCACCGCATTCCACGCATCGGGGCGCTCGTCCTCGCCAAGCGGCATGGGCGAGGATCGGATCGCCGAGATGCTGTTGGCAACCGTCCATTGGCACGTCCTGACCGCTGAAAAACTTCGCGCCTGCAACCGAGCGACGCCACCAGGCCGCTAAGCCGCAGCGGCTCGCCCCGCCGAACGCGACGGGATGGTACCGCTTGGCAGCGCAGGACGAAAAACCGCAGCGTTGCGATCGCTTTACGCGGCGGCTGAATGGAATCCGGGTTCACCTGCCATAAGCGCCGTCGACCACCTGTGCCGACCACCGGATCTGCACAATTCCGCAGGTGACACGACGACTGCCCTTTACCTAACCATATGTCTTGGTTAGCTTTATCTTTAGAACAGAACAGAGGAGGACGCTTGTGGCAGCGTATGACCCCGTCGTGGCGAACGAGATGCGGCGCCAGGCGGCCGTCGATCGGACCGGTATCCTACGGCGTGGCAATAATCCGGCGCTGCAATCGATCGTCGAGGACGCGGCCCGGCTGGCAAAAGCACCGATAGCGGCGATCACGATCATCGATCGCGCCCGACAATGGTTCGCGGCGCGGGTCGGTCTCGACAACGAAGAGGGGCCGCGCAGCGAAGCGTTCTGCGCCCATACCATCCTGAAACCGGGCGAGCCGCTCATCGTCCTGGACACGCTGGAAGACATCCGCTTCGCGACCAATCCGGCGGTGGTGACGACCCCGCATATTCGTTTCTACGCAGGCATCCCGCTGGTCAACCGTGCGGGGTATGCGCTTGGCGCGCTCTGCGTAGCCGACACGAAGCCGCGACCGGATGCGTTCGACATCTACGCCTTGAGCCATCTGGCGCGGACCGCGGAACGGCTGGTCAGCTCGATCTGATCGCTCGGTACCAACCCGTCGAGGCAGCGACGGCCCGGCGTCTACCGGTCGTTCGACGGTGGCGTTGCTGGCGGAAACTGTTCGTCGCTGGCCAGCGGATCGTCGGTGATCCCGTCGAGCGGCGTATGTGTGACATAGGTCGCCCGCCCGAGCAGTTGTGCGGCGGCGGGTAGGGTTACGAGCAGGAAGAGTATACTCAACAATCCGGTCTGTGGTCGCGCGACTTCGCCGAGCAGCATCGCCCCGACGATCACCAGCGCGGTGCCGAGCGTTCCCGCCTTCGTCGCGCTGTGCATGCGTTGTAACGCGTCGGGCAAACGAACGAGGCCGATCGCGGCGATCAGCAGAAAGGCGACCCCGGCCGCCATCAACAGCACACCGGCGAACGTCGACACGGAAAATTCGGCAAGCGCCATGGTCAAGGCCGCTTTCGCTGTTCGAGGAAGAGCGCGAACGCCGCCGTCGCGACGAAGCTGACGAGCGAGAGCACCAGCGCGACGTCGAGGAAGCCGCTGCGCCCGGTCGCGACGGCGGTCAGCGCGGAGAAGGCGACCGCGACGGCGGTCAGCATGTCGAACGCGACGAAGCGGTCGGCCGGCGTCGGCCCACGCAGCATCCGCCACGCCGCCAGCGCCAGCGCGACGCCGAGCACCGCCATCAACCCCCATGCGATCCCGGCCAGATCGACCGCGATCATGCCGCCAGCTCCCGGACCCAGCGTTCGTACAGCCGCCGGAAGCGCGCGATCGTCGCGGGCGGATCGGGCGCGTCGAGCACGTGCAGATACAGGCGGCGACGATCGACCGACACATGCAGGCACGTCGATCCGGGGGTCAGCGACGTGAGATAGGCGAGCAGCGCCACCGCCCATGGCTGTCGAAGGTCGGTCGTCATCACGAGGATGGCGGGCCGGTTGCGCAGCCGGGGGCGCAGCACGACCGCCGCCACCCGGAACGAAGAGAAGAGCAGGTCCCACAGGAACATCGCCAGCAGTGCCGGGACGGCAACGATCCGCCGCAGGATGGTCATAGCCCCAACTCCATCAAGGTCCGCGCCGACGCTCGTGCGACGACCCACAGCGATTGCGGGAACAGCCCGATGGCAAGCGTCGCGGCGGACAGCACCGCCATCCCCGCCTTCATCGCGACCGGCACGCGCCGGGGCTGGCGGTCGGTCGGCAGCGCCTTCCAACAGGTTTCCGACCATAGATTGGCGACCGAAACGATCGTCAGCAGCGCGGCGATCAGCGCGATCAGCGCCAGCCAGCCCATGCCGGCATCGACCGATGCCCGCACCACGAACAGCTTTGCCCAGAAACCGGAGAGCGGCGGAATGCCCGCCAGCGACAGCATCGGCACCGCGAACAGGAAGACGAACCACCGGTCCGACCGCACCATCCCGCCGCTGCGCTTCAGGTCCCAGCTGCCGGTCGCGCGGCGGATCGCGCCGATGCCGAGGAACAGGTTCGCCTGCACGATCATCGAATGGATCATGTAGAAGGTCGCCGCCGCCAGCCCCATTGCCGACCCGATCGCCAGCCCGGCCGCCATATACCCGACCTGCGCCACGACGTGATAGCCGATCAGCCGGCGCATATCGGTCTGCGCCAGCGTCGCCAGCGCGCAGAGCAGCATCGTCGCGGCGGCCAGCACGGCGATGACCGGATCAAGCTGCGCCGCGCCGTTGCCGAACACGCCGGCCATCACGAGCATCAGCGCGAAAAAACCCATTTTCGTCATCAACGCCGCAAACACCGCCGCCACGGTCAACGGCGCGGCGGCATAGGAAGCGGGGAGCCAGACATGAAAGGGGGCAAGGCCGGATTTGAGCGCGAAACCCGACAGCAGGAGCGCCGCGGCGACGCCGGTCGCGACGCTGGGCGGTCGCGACTTGAGGATCGTCGCGAGGCTGACCATGTCGAGCGTGCCGGTCACGCCGTAGAGCAGCCCGATGCCGATCAGGATCGCGGTCGCGCCGACCATGCCGAACACGGCATAGCGGGTCGCGCCGCCGACCTGATGCCGCCGCCGGTCGAGCAGGATCAGCCCCAGCGCCGCGACCAGCGCCAGTTCGAACCAGACATACAGGTTGAACAGGTCGGTCGTCAGCAATGCGCCGTCGACCGCCCCGATCAGCGCCAGCATCAACGCGTCATAGCCCGCCCGCCGCCGCCGGTCGCCGATGTCCGCCCGTGCGAAGATCGCCGCAGCGCAGGCGACCAGCGCCACGACGGCGACCAGCGCGACGCCCGGCAGGCGCGCGGCAAAGCCCACGCCGATCCCGCCCGGCCAGCCCCCGAAGATCGTGACGGCGAGGCTGTCGCGATCGAGCGTCCGCAGCAACAGCGCGAACGATGCCAGCACGGTCAGCGCGACGACGCCGCCCGCGAACGGTTCGACCAGCCGGGGTCGCCGGCGCAGCACCATCGCGACCGCGCCGCCGGCCAGCGGCAGGACGACCGGTGCCAGCAACAGCAGGGCGTCGGGCATCATGACGGTTCGACCGGTTTGGTCGGGTGCCGTGGCTCGACCAGATCGAGATCGCGCGCGTCGAGCGATCCCGTCGCCTGCCACCCGCGCAACACGACCGTCGCGAGGACGACCGTCAGGGCGAGGCCGATGACGATCGCGGTCAGGATCAGCGCCTGGATCAGCGGGTCGGCCGACGCGCCGAGCGTCTTCGCCCCCTCCCGGATCAACGGCGGTTGCCGCCCGCCCTGTCCACCGGCGACGAACAGCATCAGGTTCGTGCCGGTTGCCAGCAGCGCCAGCCCTAGCAGGATCCGCACCAGATTGCGCGACAGCACCATGTGCAGGGCACAGGCGATGACGATCGCGGCGGCGACGGCGTGGAGCAAGATCATCGTACCGCCTCCTTCTGCAATCCGAAGAGATAGGTCAGCACCGCGCCCAGCACGACCAGATAGACGCCGATGTCGAACAACAACGTCGTGCCGAGTTTCGGCAACCCTCCGCCCGGTTCCCACCATAAATGGGTCAGATACGCCCCGCCGCCGATCATGCCGGGCAGGCCGCTCGCCACCGCCAGCAACAGTCCGGCCCCGACCAGCACGGTCGGTGGCAGGCGCAAGCTGCGCGCTGCGGCGATCGGCCCGCGCGCCAGCGACAGGACGGCGAAGGCGAGCGACGCGACCAGCCCGCCGATGAACCCGCCGCCGGGCTGGTCATGGCCGCGCCACAGGATCGCGACCGATGCCGCCAGCAACAGCGCGAACAGCGGCCCCGCCGCCATCGCAAAGCCGAAATGGACGTCGCCACGCACGGGCCGGTCTTCGTCGCCCGGACGGAAGAACAGCGCCGATCCCAGCAACGCGGCGGCGGCGATGACCGCCGTTTCGCCCAGCGTGTCGAACGCGCGGAAATCGACGAGGATGACGTTGACGACATTATGGCCCCGCCCGGCGATATAACTCATCCGCCCGAAGAAGTCGGAGGCGGCCGCACCATGGATCGCCGCCGCCGCGTCCAGCGTCGCGACCAGCAGGACCAGCGCCAGCGCCCCGGCAAGGCCGGCATCGACCAGACGCTGCGCCGGGTTGCGCGTCCGCCCGGCCATCAGCGGCAGCGTCGCCAGCATTGCAGTCAGCAGGACGACCAGCAACGCCTCGACGGTGAACTGCGTGATGGCTAGGTCGGGCGCGCCGCCGGTCATGAACAGGATCGCGACGGCGAAGCCGGTCAGGCCGACGGCCAGCATCGTCGTGACCAGATGTTGCGACCGCGCCGCGACGACGGCCCCGACGACCGCCGCCAGGGCGATCGCGACGTCGGCCAGATGCGGCATCTCACCGATCGCGATCCGCACCGGCGCGCCGACCGCGAGGATCGACCACCCGGTGATGCCGGCGATCGTGGCGAGGACGATGCCCAGCAGCACGCGCAGATCGCTGTGTTCGGTCCAGTTGACCGCATGCGCCGAAAGCCATGGCAGCGTCCGCTGGCTCGATTCCCACAGGCGTTCGATCGCAAAGCGTTCGAACCGGTCGCTATCGCGCAGGAACAGGTGAATGCGACGCCAGAAGACCGAGATGGCGATGCCGACGACGACGACCAGACCGCTCAGCAACAGCATCGGCGTGACGCCGTGCCACACCGCGACGTCGACCGGGATCGGCCGGCGATAGACCGCCGCGACCGCCGGGCTGACGACCACGCGTTCGATCCATCCCGGATTGAGGCTGAGGAACAGCCCGAGCAGCGACAGGAACAGTGGCGGCAGGCCCAGCGACAGGCTCTCGCGATTCTTGAACTCGATCGGCGCGCCGGGCTTCAGGAAGAAGGGCCGCAGCGTCACGACCGACGCGACCGCGACCATCACCGCATTGACCAGCACGGCGATCGCGATCGGTACGCTTTCCCAACTGCTCTCGATCTGCGCCTGGAACAAGAATTCCTTGGTGATGAACCCGAAAAAGGGCGGTATCCCCGCCATCGACAGGCTGGCCCCGATACAGGCGATCGCGGTCAGCGGCATCCGCCGGGCCAGCCCGCCCAGCGCGCGCAACGATCCCTGTCCGGTCATGTGCAGCACCGATCCGGCGCAGAAGAACAAGGCCGCCTTGTACAGCGCATGGGCGATCAGGAAGCCGATCATCGCCACCGTCGCGGTCGGCCCGTCCAGCCCGACCAGCAGGACGAGAATGCCGAGCGATGCGATCGTCGAATAGGCGAGCGCCGCCTTGAAACTTTCCGCCCGCAACGCCTGTACCGCCGCGACCAGCATGGTGATGCACGCGACCGCGATCATCACGTTGCGGCCCCACACCGTCGCCGCGATCACCGGTTCGAACCGCGCGAGCAGATAGATGCCGAGCTTCACCATCGTCGCCGAATGCAGGAATGCCGACGCCGGGGTGGGTGCCTGCATCGCGTTGGGCAACCAGAAATGGAACGGGAACTGCGCCGATTTGGTGAAACCCGCGATCATCACCGCGACGATGATCGGTGCCGCCCAGCTGCTCGCGACCAGCTCCGGCGTGCGATCGATCGTCTGCGCGAGCGAAAAGGTGCCCAGCACATGCGCGATCATCGCCACCGCCGCGACCAGCGCCAGCCCGCCGCCCGCCGTCACCTGCAACGCCATCAACGCCGCGCGCCGCGCCCGCGCGGAACGGCTATCGAACCCGATCAGCAGGAACGACAGGATGCTCGTCGCCTCCCACATCGTCACCATCAACAGCAGATTGTCGGCGAGCACGGTGCCGAGCATCGCGGTCATGAACAACAGGATCAGCGTGAAGAACCGCGCCCGCTGATGCCGCGGCTTCCCCGTCAGATAGCCGCCGGCATAGACGATCACCAGCGTCCCGATCCCGGTGATCAGCAGGCAGAACAGGAACGAAAATCCATCGAGCCGCAGGGTCAGATCGAACCCGACCGAGGGTGCCCAATCCTTACCCTCGCCCCGCACCCACCCGCGCTCGACGATGTCGGACATGCGAATGAACGCCGCGAACAGGCCGAGCGGGAACAACGCGATGACCAGTCCGGCGCCACGCCCCATGAACCGGGCGATCTGCGGCAGAAGGCAGCTGCCGACAAGCGAGACGAGGAGCAGGACCAGCATCCGACTGCCTTCGTACAACCGGCCGGATCAGGCAAGTTTGCGTGTTGCCCAACAGAGAGGCAGCGTTCGCGAATAAGCGCGGTCGTGGCACGACCGACGCCTTCCGACGGGTCGGCGGACCGGCTGCGTACGCCGCGGACATACGACGAACCCCCGGCCGGACGGTGCGGCGGATGCTTTCGACCATGCCCGGCATGATCGGAAGCGCGGCCGGGAACATGGGCGACCATAATCCAAATCAAGATCGAATAACGCCGCAGTTCCCGTGGCATGTCGCCGGGTAACCATGGGCTAAAACGAGACAGTTCTAAATTAATGGTTGGTTGTTAACGTGTTCCGGGCAGTTAAGGACGCCGACGACAGCGAAAGGGACTTTTTGTGGGCGTCTCGTATTTTTCTCCGCCGCCGACCGGGGCGAACGAAGCGGAGCGCGAGCGTGCCGTGATCGAGTCCGGTGCGATCGACGCCAGGGGCGATACGGTATTGGGCGCGATCTGCGTCGAGCTTTGCCGGCAAGTCCGCGGCAAGGCGGCGTTGCTGTCGATCCTGTACGGCGAAACCCAATATGTGATCGCCGCGCATGGCTTCGCGATCGGTGCCTATAGTCGAAAGAATTCGCTGTCGGGACATGCGCTGTACGCCGACGACGATCTGTTCGTCGTGCCCGACCTTGCCGCCGACAAGCGCTTTGCGGAAAATCCGTGGGTGAATGGCGAGGTGGCGCGGTTCCGCTTTTATACGGCATCGCTGATCCGCCCGCACGGCCGACTGCCCGTCGGCGTCATCAGCGTCCTCGACGACAAGCCGCGCCCGTCAATCTCCCCGGCCGAGCGGGAGGTCATGCTGGCCGCCGCCGCCGATATGGCCGCGCGGATCGTGCAGATTTCGCAGGACCGGAACACCGCCCCCGTCCCCGATTGAGACAGTCGCGGCGCGTTCTCATTTTGGGCGGGTAGCCTGTGCCCAAATATTGCAAAACGGGTTAGCGGTCTCCGACAGGGGCCGAACGGCATCGCGTGATCATCGACCAAAGCAGATGTCGCGTCGTTGTTGTCCAGCCTGTAACAATATTCGAAGAGCATCGAACGGAACCGCAACGGACGATCGACCGCGCGTCATGGATATCTGATCCCGCCGGCGATCCATATTCTTACGAAATGCACGACGCAGGCTGACGCGACGATGGTTGCGGACGGTCCGTTCGTGCGCATGGGGGGGAAGATACATGCCAGTTTTGAAATCGTCGCTCGGGCTGTTCGGCAAGGATGCCGGATCGGCGCTGGAGTATGACTTTGCCAATTTCGGGTTTTCGGACAGCGGTCAGGGATCGGTGTCCGATTCCTACGATATCGGGGTCGCGGGGGCGGACTATGAACTGGGCGTTCGCTACGACCTGGCGTTCGGGTTGATCGGCAAGGCGCATCTCGACCTCGGCCGGATCGACGGCACCTTGTCCTATACCGACGATGCCGTCGTATCCGACGCAGCGACGGTCGACGGAACCGTCCGGGCGTTCGTCGACACCTCCGCCTCCTCGATCGACGAGAGCAGTTTCGAGGTAACCGGCCCCGATGCCGCGGAAAGCTATATCTCGATCGACATGATGGCCAAGGTGAAGGCGGATGTCTTCGGCCATTTCGGCGGCTGGTACGACATCGGGCTCGACTGGAACAGCGGCAAGACCGAATTCGACGAGAACGTCGTCGACCTGAATATCCAGGAGGAGGTGTTCAAGGTCACCGCCGCCGATCTTGGCGGGGCGGATGGCGAATTGTACCGCGTCGATCTGGATTTCGCCGAAATCGCGGCCGGTCTGCCGGTCTTCGACTATGACGACATCGTCGCCGATGGCGATGGACCGCTGGCGACCTTGACCATGACCGGCACGTCGTCGCCGTTCCTGACGGTGGAGGTCGATATCGACTCGTTCCTGCTGCCGGAGGGCAATTCCTTCGACTACGAAGTCGACCTGCTCGACGATACCATCACCTTCGGTATCGATCTGGGCATCCTCGATGCGAAGCTGGTCGCAACCGCTTCGTTCAAGCAGGAGATCACCTGGACCCCCGATATCGACGTGACGATGACGTCGTCGTTCGGCGAGGAATTGAAGGGCGATCTCGGCGACGTCTTCGAATTCACCACGCCCGAGGGCGAAGGCACGTTCAAGGTTACGGCCGTCTATCATGCGAGCGTGACGGTCGGCACGGTGACGTCGCTCGTCCTCGCGACCGCGGTCGACTGGAAAATGCTGTATGGCGAGGCGTTCGTCGCGATCGACGTGCTGGGCTATCAGGACAAATGGGGATTCGATATCAGCCTGATCGAGGGGTCGATCCCGCTCGGCCCCGACATCAGCTTCGAACTGTTCAGCGACGAAAGCGTCTACACGCTGGAGACGATCACCCGCGAATATGACGTCGCGTACGAGAATTTCGTGACCGCGGCGTCGGGCCGCGACCTGAAACTGACCACGCACCAGCTGGAAGTGGTCGGCGGCGATATCGACAACGTCATCACCGGCAACGCGCTCGACAATATCCTGTCCGGGCGGGGCGGCGACGATCGGCTGAACGGCGGCGGCGGCGTCGATACCCTGATCGGCGGCACGGGCGACGACATCTATGTCGTCGATACCGCGACGGATAGCGTCGTCGAACTGGCCGATGAAGGGTCCGATCTGGTCGTTTCCTCGGTCGATTATATGCTGGGCACGAACGTCGAGAATCTGACGCTTGCCGGCGATGCGCTGCACGGCATCGGCAACGCGCTCGACAACGTCCTTACCGGTTCGTCGGGCAATAACAGCCTTGCGGGCAATGCCGGCAACGACACGCTGGACGGTGGCGAGGGCAATGACACGCTCGACGGCGGTGTCGGCGACGACGTCTATGTGGTCGACGCGATCGGCGATGTCGTCCTGGAACAGGCCGATGCCGGGACCGACACGGTTCGTTCGACGCTGACTACCTATACGCTGGGCGCGAATATCGAGAACCTGATCTTCGGAGGAGCCGGTGCCTTTACCGGGTCGGGCAACGCCGCAGCCAATAGCGTGACCGGCGGCGCGGGGAACGACATGCTCGACGGCAAGGCAGGCGCGGATACGCTGGTCGGCCATGGCGGTGACGACACCTATGTCGTCGACAACGTCGGCGACGTCGTGGTCGAGGCGACGGGCGAAGGCACCGACCGGATCGTCGCCAGCGTCGATTACACCCTCGCCGCGAATGTCGAGGATCTGCTGCTGGCCGTCGGCGCAACTACCGGCACCGGCAACGATCTCGACAACCGGCTGACCGGCAACGCCGCCGCCAACATGCTGCGCGGCGCGGGTGGCAACGACTATCTCGATGGCGGCAGCGGCAACGACACGCTGTTCGGCGGCAGCGGTGACGACAGCTATGTGGTCGACGCGGCGGGGGACGTCATCACCGAACTGGGCGACGAGGGCACCGATCTGGTCCTGTCGAACATCGCCTCCTACACCCTGTCCGCCAATGTCGAGAATCTGACGCTGATCGGTGTCAAGGCGGTGACCGGCACCGGCAACGCCCTCGACAACGTCCTGATCGGCAATGCCGCGAAGAACACCCTGCGCGGAGAGGCGGGCGACGATTATCTCGACGGACAGGGCGGGAACGACGCGCTGATCGGTGGCGACGGCAACGACGTGTATGTCGTCGACAGCCTCGGCGACACCGTGACCGAGCGTTCCAATGCCGGGACCGACACGATCGAGACGGCATTGGCCACCTATACGCTGAAGGCCAATGTCGAGAACCTCGTCTACACCGGCACCGGCAATTTCACCGGCACCGGCACGTCCGCCAACAACCTGATCAGCGGCGGTCAGAACCATGACTATCTGAACGGCGGCGACGGCCTCGACACGATGATCGGCTATGACGGAAACGACACCTATGTCGTCAGCCGTGCGGAAGACATCGTGATCGAAGCGGTCAATGGCGGGATCGACGAAGTCCTCAGCGCGGCCGGCAATTACCTGCTGGCCACCAATGTCGAGAATCTTCGCCAGATCGGCAATGCCAGGAACGCGACCGGCAACGCGCTGGCCAACGTCATCGTCGGCAATGGCGGTGCCAACATCCTCGATGGCGGCGCAGGTGCCGACGAACTGCGCGGCGGCAGCGGCAAGGACACCTTCGTCTTCCGCGCGGGCGAAACCGTCGCCGGCGACCGGGTAGCCGATTTCAGCGGCGCGGGTGCCGCAAGTGGCGACAAATTGCTGTTCCTCGGCTTCGGTTCGGGTGCCACGATCGCGCAGGTGGGGCTGAGCGACTATTACACGATCCAGAGCGCCACCCACCAGGCCGTGACGATCCAGCTGATGGGCGTGTATAATCTGAACACGGGCACGGGCAGCAACGACTATCTGTTCGGGTAAATCGCGTCATCGAACGCGGGGCAGGAGCAGCGATGGGCAATTTCCTGCCCATCGCTGCTCCTGATATTGGAAACTACCGAACGAGCGGGTTTCGAGCCGGCACAGGTCCGCTGTCAGGCAGCTGCCGAGATCGGTGGTTCGAGCGTACCGGCCCAACCGATCAGCAGCACGATCAGGATGGCAGCGGCGAACTCGACCGACAGGCTGATCCGCAGCGCGCGCACGTCGCCGCTGGCGACGAGGTGCGGGGTCAGGACGAACCGGTTGGCCGCGGCGAGCGCCAGCATCAACGCGAACAGCGCCAGCTTGGCGAGTAGCAATTGCCCGTACAGGCTGTCGCCGAGCCGGGCGACGCCATCGATGCCGACCATCATGGCGGCGTTGACGATGCCGGTCAGCAGGATCGTGGCGACGATCGCCGTGCCAATCCCCGCAAAGCCCGCAAGCGCATCCCCGGTCCGCGCCGATCGGCGTAGCGCCAGTCCGACGAACACCGCCAGCGCCCCGATCCATGCGCCCGCTGCCAGAATATGCAGGATGTCGGGCACCAGATGCAGCAAGCCCGCCGCCCCCTCGTGCATCGCGCCATGGCCGTTCCACGCCAGCGTCGCGCTGGCGATCGCAGCCAGCAGCGCGACGAGGGTGAAGCGGGGCCGTGGCACCAGCAGCGCGACCAACATCGCCACCAGCGCGGCATTGCGGATCAGGAAGGCGGTGCCCGGCGTCGTCTCACGCACCAGCATCCATAGCAGGTTGCGATCGAGCGATCCGACCCCCGCCCCGGTCATCGACGCCGCCATCAGGACGAAGGCGACCCCGGACAGGAGCAGCGCGGCGACGGTGGCGACGATCGTCCCCCGCCGCCCGGCCAGACCTTTTCGGGCGAACAGCGCCAGCCCGAACGTCGCCGGCAGCACCGCCAGCAACAGGCCGCGCACGACGACGAACGCGGCCGCGGCCAAGATCAGCCCACCGTGATCGTGTAGCTGCCCGCCACCCGGTGGGTATCGGTCGATACCACATGCCAGTCGACGCGGTAGCTGCCGCGCGGCAGCGGACGGGCGAGCGCCAGCACCAGCGAGCTGCCGTCATCGCCGAGCTTGGCGGTGGCAGGGATGCGGTGCGGCCCCATGCCCGGCATCGGCAGCATGGTCAGTTCCGCGCCCGACAGCGGCGCGACCAGCTTTTCCGAAAAGCTCAGCGTCAGCGTCCTGGGACCCGCCGCGACCTTCGCGTCGGCGGCCGGCGTCGCCGATACCAGCTTGGGATGGGCGAGTGCCGGGACGGCGAACAGGGCGGCAGCGGCGAAACCGGTCAGGATGTGACGCATGGGGCAGAAACTCCGAAGGGGGGACGGCGAACCACCGTCCCCAGTCTGTACGCAGGCGAATCGATCGCCCCTCACCCGGTCATTCCGGCGCGTGCGCCAGGGTGAAGGCGAGCGTGGCGGTGTGTTCGATCCGATCATATTTCTTCGGATTGTCGCTGGGACCGGCGAACACCGCGCGCAAGACGTTCAGCCCCTGATTACGGACCGGAAAGGTGACGCTGCCATCGGCGGCGGTCTCGACTTCCTTCGCATCGGGATCGTTGACCATGTCGGCGATCACCCGCACCCCGGCCTGTGGCTTGCCGTCGAACAGCGCGATATATGTCAGCGGCGCGCCATGTTGTTCGGGCAACGGCCCGGCCGGGACCAGTTGCAGCACCTGATGCGGCAGCGCCGGGATGCGTCCGGTCAGCGGACCTTCGACGGCGACGGCATATTTCACCGTCTTTTCGGACAGGGTCGCATCGGGCATCTCGTCGCGGCCCTTCTTTTCGAACTCCGCCGATCCGCGCCGCGACCAGGTGCCGTTCTGAAGCACCGCGCTGACCAGTACCGGCTTGGCCACGGTATCGATCAGCACCACCGGCCCCGATACGCGCGCGGTCGCGGCGATCGGGTGGAATTGCGCGTCATAGGCGGCGATGTGTTCGGCCTGCGGCAGGCGGCGGACCATGTCGAGATCGTCGGCACCGATGCCATAGACCAGCGCGACCTGCTTGGCGCGCTGCGTGAACCAGATGCCATGGGCAAAGGAAGGGGCGGCAAGCGCGGCGATCATGCCGGCGGCGATCCAGCGCGATGCGCGCAGCAGGCGTTCGTGGCTCATGACACCTCACAGATCGAAGGAAGAAGGGCAACGGCCGGCGCGCTGGCGACGCCGGCCGAAGGTGGTTCAATAGGCGTAGCCGACCCGCACCATGAACTGGCGCGGCGCGCCGGGCAGCGTCCACAACCGCGAATAGGAGCTGGGGAAATACTGTTCGTCGAACAGGTTCGTCACCTCGCCCGACACGCGCAGCCGCTCGGTCGGTTCGTACGACGCCATGACCCGGGTCAGCGTATAGGCGGGCAGGTAATAGAAGTCGCCGCTGGCAAAGCGGAAGCCGGTCTCGCCCAGCCGCTTGCCGACATAGTTCACGCCCGCGCCCAGCGTCAGCCGGCTGCTGCCGATGTCGAAATCCTTGAACAGCAGCGCGCTGCCGCTGTTCTTCGGGATGTTGAGCAGCGGATCGCCCTCGCGCAGGCCGAAGCCGAAATTGGGGTCGAGCGCGTTCTGCGCCACTTCGGCATCGACATAGGCATAGTTCAGCTGGACCCGGAACCCGGCCGGCAGGTTGCCCGACAATTCCGCCTCGACGCCCTTGCTGCGCGCCTTGCCCACCGCCAGCGAGAAATTGGCGTTGATCGGGTCGGCGGTCAGCACATTGTCCTTCGTCGTCTTGAAGAAGGCGAGCGTACCCGTCAGCCGCTTGCGCAGCAGCGAGATCTTCGCCCCGGCCTCATAGGACACGGTGCGTTCGGGTTCGAAGGCGTTGTTGCCGGCGTCGGTGCCGTTGTTCGGACGGAAGCCGCGACCGTAATTGGCGTATAGCGAGAAATCGTCCCCCAACAGATAGGTCGCGCCGACCGACGGGCTGAACGCGGTCTTCGACTGCATGGTCCGGCGATTGGCGATCCGGTCGTCGACGATCTGTTCGAATTCGTCATAGCGTCCCCCGAAGCGGATCTTGAGCGCATCGGTCACGTCGACCTGATCCTGCAGATACCCGCCCCAGCTATATTGCCGTTCGCGATAACTCTGGAACGCGCCTGCGGCCGGCAGCTTGCCATAGACCGGATCGAAGATGTTGATGCGGTTGCCGAGCGTGAAGTTGCCGACCGCCTGCGCCGCGATGGCGGGCGGGCGATACCGGTTCTGGACGATGTCGAGTTCGTAATCGTCCCAGTCGGCACCGACGATCATGTGATGGCCGATCGGTCCGGTCGTGAATTCGCCGCTGAGTTCGCCGCGAAAGGTCAGGTCGGTGGTCGAATAATCGCGCACGCGGCGCTGGCGCGACAGGGTCGTGCCGTCGGTGTACAGCCGCTGGCGACCGACGGCGAGTTCCGCCTCGGTCGACGAGCCGCGGAAGAACGTGTCGCGATAGCCGACGCCCAGCACCAGCGACCAGTCGGGGCTGAAGTCATGCTGCAACTGCGCCTGGTGCCCCATGGCGCGGACATGGACCGGCCCGTCGCCCGGTTCGCCGAAAAAGCGTTCGCGCGGGACGAGCTTCAGGTCGCCGGTCGGCGCGACGATGCCGCGATCGAACGTCACCTTCTGATCGATGAATTCGAATTCGTAGCTGATCGAACTGTCCCGTCCGAGCTTGGCGAGGATCGACGGGGTGACCGTGACCTTCTCGCTCGACACGAAATCGCGGAAGCTGTCGGCGGACTCGGCCGCCCCGGTCACGCGCACCGCGACGCGGTTCGACAGCGGCACGTTGATATCGCCTTCGCTGCGGAAATTGTTGAAGCTGCCCGCCGAAAACGTCGCGCCGCCATGCAGGTCGAACCCCGGTTTCTTGGTGATGATGTTGACGGTGCACCCCGGTTCGCCACGACCGAACAGCGACGAATTGGGACCTTTCAGCACCTGGATCTGCTGGACGTTCGACGTGTCCCGTCCGCCGCCATAGCCGCGCGCGGCGTTGAAGCCGTTGACCAGATAGTTGCTGCCGCTGCTCTCGTCGCCGGTGAAACCACGACAGGCGAACACGTCGAACAGGCCGCCGAAATTGTTCTGCCGCGCGATGCCGGTCGCGAAATCGAGCGCGTTGTCGAGCCGCGTGATGCCGGCATCCTTCAGCGTTTCCGACGACAGGATCTGGATGCTCTGCGGCACCTCGATCGTCGGGACGTTCGCGACATATTGCTGGCGAACCCCCTCGACCACGATTTCGCTCTCGCCGGGCTGCCCCGCCTCCTCGGGCGCGCTCGCCGACGCGGTCGCTGCGGCGGTCAGTTCCTGTGCCGACACCGTGGTCGGTGCCAGAAGCGCCAGATTGGCGACGGTGAAGAAAAGCAGATGTCGGTTGCGCATTTGAACCCCCAAGCGTGAAACGGCTATCGCGTCGTCCTCGACCTGATGGCGTCCCGACCTTCGTCCCGGTTCCGATAAACCGGCTGGTCGATGTAGCGCCACCTCTGCGGCATCTGCATCATGCGGGGGGGCTTCAAGCATTTTGTTGCGAAGCTGTGACACCTTCGGAACGAAATGCGGCTTTGGGCGTGGTCCGCCCACGCATTCGTGCCGTCAGCCGGCGGGAAGCTGCTGGCGCGCCAGTTCGGCGAACCATGCGATGCCGATCGGCGTCACGGCGTCGTTGAAGTCATAGGCCGGGTGATGGAGCGCCGCGACATGGGTGTCGTCGCGCTGGCCCATCCACAGATAGGCACCGGGCCGGGCGCGCAGCATGAACGCGAAGTCCTCCGACGTGAACGCCGGGGCCGGTGCTTCCTGCGCATCGCCGCACACCGCCTGCGCCGCCGCCAGCGCGATCGCGGCGCTTTCGGCATCGTTCACCGTGGCGGGATAATAGCGGATATACTCGACCGCGATCTGCGTCTCGCTCGACCGTGCGACCCCGTCGCAGATCGCCCGCAGCGACTCCTCGATCCGGTCCTGCACGTCCGGCGAAAAGGTGCGGACGGTGCCGGTCAGCGTCACCGTCGCCGGAATGACGTTGTGCGAATCGCCACCATGCACCTTGGTCACCGACAGCACCGCGCTTTCGGTCGGGGGCAGGCGGCGGGCGACGATGGTGTTCAGCTGCTGGACCAATGTCGCCGCGGCAAGGATCGCGTCGGGCGTCTGGTGCGGCATGGCAGCATGGCCGCCCTTGCCCGAAATGGCGATTTCGAACCGGTCGGCGGCGGCCATGATCGGCCCCGGCCGGGTACGCGCGCTGCCCAGCGGCAGGTCGGGCCAGTTATGCAGCGCGAACACCCGGTCGCACGGAAAGCGATCGAACAGCCCGTCGCGGACCATCGCATCGGCCCCGCCCTGCCCTTCCTCAGCCGGCTGGAAGATGAAATGGATCGTGCCCGAAAAGTCGCGCGTCTTCGCCAGATGCCGCGCCGCGCCGATCAGCGTCGCGCTGTGCCCGTCATGGCCGCAACCGTGAAACACGCCCGGCGTCTTGCTGGCATAGGGCAGGCCGGTCTGCTCGGCGAACGGCAGCGCATCCATGTCGGCACGAAAGCCGATCGCGCCGTTGCCCGGACCGTTGCGCAGCGTACCGACCACGCCCGTACCGCCGATGCCCGTCGTCACCTCCAGCCCGGCGGCACGCAGCGCCTCGGCGATGATCGCGGCGGTGCGGTGTTCGGCAAAGCCCAGTTCGGGGTGCGCATGCAGGTCGCGGCGCAACGCGGCGAGGTCGGCAAGATCCTGGTCGTCGATACGCATCGTCGGGCGCCTTTCGTGGTTAGCTCCGCTCGTCGAACAGCGCCTCGATCGGGTCGTAGCGTTTCACGATGGGAGATTTGAGTACGATGTAGCTGAAATACTTCTCGATGCCGAAATCGCTTTCAAGGATCGATTCGATCAGCTCCTGATATTGCGAGACGTTGCGGGTGATGAACTTGACCAGATAATCATATCCGCCGCTGACCAGATGACATTCGACGATCTCGGGCACGTTGCGCGCGCGCTGTTCGAAACGTGAAAAATCGCCAGTGCGGTGATCCTTCAGCGTGATCTCGGTGAACACGGTCAGCGTCTCGCCCAGCTTGGCCAGCGCGACATGCGCGCCATAGCCGGTGATGTACCCCGCCTTCTCCAGCCGCTTGACCCGCGACAGACACGGGCTGGGCGACAGGCCGACCGCATCGGCCAGATCGACGTTCGTGATCCGCCCGTTGCGCTGCAATTGCGCAAGGATGCGGAAGTCCAGTCGATCGAGTTTGGGCGATGGTGTCATACAGGAGACTTTATCTCATCATTCCGTTACCGCAACGTCTATCGTACGGCCGCGCGAACCTCGGCCATGTCCGCTACCTGATCCAGCGTCCGCGTGAGCCGCTCGATCAATGCAGCCATATCGGTTTCATCGCAACTGATCGCGGGTGCCAGACCGATCGTGCCGTCGGCGAAGGCGCGAAAGATGATGCCGTTGGCATAGCCGGTCCGCGCCAGCTTGTCGGGCAGGCCGACCGCCGGGTCGAACCGGGCCTTGCTGGCCTTGTCCGCGACCAGTTCGATGCCGGCCAGCATCCCCGCCTGTCGCACGTCGCCGACCAGCGGATGATCGGTGATCGCCGCCAGCCCGGCGGCCAGTTGCGGCGCGCGGGCGATCCCGTTGGCGAGGATGCCGCCCTCGTACAGATCCAGCACCGCCAGCGCGACGGCGGCCGACACCGGATGCCCCGAATAGGTCGCGCCATGCCCGACCGGCAGGTGGTTGTCGGGACCATCGGCGATGCCGGCATAGATTTCGTCGGTCATCAACACCGCGCCCATCGGCGCGTAACCGGCGGTCAGCCCCTTGGCGAGCGTCATCAGATCGGGGGTCACGCCCTCGGTCTCGCAGGCGAACATCGGCCCGGTACGGCCGAAACCGGTGATGACTTCGTCGGCGACCAGCAGGATGCCGAGTTCGGTGCAGGTCGCACGCATCGCCTTCAGCCAGCCCGTCGGCGGGACGATCACCCCGGCCGACCCCTGCACCGGTTCGGCGAAGAAGGCGGCGACGTTGTCGGCACCGATCTCGGCGACCTTCGCCTTCAGCGCGGCGACGCTGGCGTCGATCACCGCCTGCGGATCGCTGCCGACCGCGTGGCGATACGGGTAGGGGGCCGGGATATGATGCTGCCAGTCGTGCGGCAGGTCGAACAGCCGGTGGAACGCGGGCAGGCCGGTGATCCCCGCCCCGTTCGACGACGATCCGTGATAGCCCTTGTCGAGGGCGATCACCTGTTTCTTGGTCGGGCGGCCCTTGGCATTCCAGTAGTTGACGATGAAGCGCAGCGCGGAATCGACCGCGTCCGACCCGCCGAGCGAGAAATAGACCCGTTCCAGCCCCGGCGGCGACAGCTCGGCCAGCCGCTCCGCCAGCCGGATCGCCGGTTCGCTGGCAAAGGAGAAATAGCCGGTGGCATAGGGCAGCCGCCGCATCTGCTCCGCCGCCGCCTCGACGACGCTTTCATGACCATAGCCGATATTGACGCACCACAGCCCGGCAAACGCATCGAGCAGCCGGTTGCCGTCACCATCGGTCAGATACATGCCCTGCCCGCTGGTCAACACGGTCGCGCCCCGCGCCTCATGCCCGCGCCATGCGGTTACCGGGTGGATGAGGTGGCGTCGGTCGGCCTCGATCAGCGAATTGGAAAACATGGCTGGCCCTGTTGTCTGATGATGGGGCCAGTGTAGGGGCGGACGACGATGGCGGGAGCGATCCCGCACGCCGTACGACGCAGCCAAGCTGCCGAACTTCGCAGGCGTGCGGCAGATTATGCCGTGGGTCGCTTATCGTTGTTCCAGCCGAAACAGGACCGTGGCTCAGGCTGCGCGCCCGGTCCCGCCTTGGCCGTACCCCCGCGCAGGCGGGGGTCCAGGGTACCTGGCACAAACCGTTGTTCTGCTTGGCTCTGGACCCCCGCCTGCGCGGGGGTACGGCGATTGTGCGGTTGAGCGCGAGACCGATGCCGGCTCAGCCGATCGCCGCGGCGATCGCCTTCCCGCACTGCTCGGTATTCGCCGACCCTTTCAGGTCACGGGTCCGTCCAGAGTCACCCGCCAGCACCGTTTCGATCGCCGTCACGATCGACTTCGCCGCCGCATGTTCGCCGAAATGGTCGAGCATCATCGATGCGCACCAGATCTGCCCGACGGGATTGGCGACGCCCTGCCCCGCGATGTCGGGGGCCGAACCGTGCACCGGTTCGAACAGCGACGGCACGCTGCGATCGGGGTTGATGTTGCCGCACGGCGCGATCCCGATCGTACCGGTGCAGGCCGGACCCAGATCGGACAGGATGTCGCCGAACAGGTTGGACGCGACCACCACGTCGAAACGGTCGGGGTTCAGGACGAACTGGGCCGCGAGGATGTCGATATGATATTTGTCGGTGCGGATGTCGGGGTAGCGCGCGGCCATTTCGGCGACGCGGCTGTCCCACCACGGCATGGTGATGGCGATGCCGTTCGACTTGGTCGCCGACGTCACATGCCTGGCCGGACGCTTCTGCGCGAGGTCGAAGGCGTAGCGCAGGATGCGGTCGGTGCCGATGCGCGTCATCACCGTTTCCTGCAACACGACCTCGCGGTCGGTGCCGGGAAAGGCGGTGCCGCCGATCGCCGAATATTCGCCCTCGGTATTCTCGCGGACGATCATCATGTCGATGTCGCCGGGCTTGCGACCGGCCAGCGGGCACGGCACGCCCGGCATCAGCCGCGCCGGGCGAAGGTTCACATATTGGTCGTATTCGCGCCGGAACTGGATCAGCGAATCCCATAGCGAGATGTGATCGGGCACGGTGTCGGGCCATCCGACCGCGCCGAAGAAGATCGCATCGACATTTCCGATCCGCGCCTTCCAGTCCTCGGGCATCATCCGGCCGTGGCGGACATAATAATCGCAGCTCGCGAAATCATGCCATTGCTGCTCGACGGTGAAGCCATAGGCCGCCGCCGCCGCTTCCAGCGCGCGGATGCCTTCGGGGATGACTTCCTTGCCGATCCCGTCGCCGGGAATGACTGCAATCCGATACTTGGTCACAGGCCCTTCAATCCCCCCCAATGGAACGCTTTCGTTTCCAGATATTCGTCAATGCCTTCGCGGCCGCCCTCGCGGCCCAGCCCCGATGCCTTGATCCCGCCGAACGGCGACATTTCCATTGCGATGCTGCCGGTGTTCAGCCCGACCATGCCGAATTCCAGCGCCTCGCCGACGCGCCATGCGCGATGCAGGTCCTCGGTATAGAAATAGCTGGCAAGACCGAACGGCGTGGCATTGGCGAGGTCGATCGCCTCCTGCTCGGCGGAAAAGCGAAAGATCGGCGCGACCGGGCCGAAGGTCTCCTCCGACGCCAGCCGCATGTCGGCGGTGGCTCCGGTCAGCACCACCGGCCGGGCAAAGCGTTCGTTCTGCTCGACGCCATCGGGCGCGGCGGCGATCGTCGCGCCCTTGGCGAGCGCATCGGACAGGTGATCGGCGACCTTCGCGCAAGCGGCGGCATTGATGAGCGGGCCGATCGTGACCCCCTCCGCCCGGCCGTCACCGACCCGCAGCGCCCGAACCGCCTCACCCAGTTTCTCGACGAAGCGGTCGTGAATGCCGTCCTGCACGAGGATGCGGTTGGCGCAGACGCAGGTCTGGCCGGCGTTGCGGAATTTCGACGCCATCGCCCCGGCGACGGCGGTGTCGAGATCGGCATCGTCGAACACGATGAACGGCGCGTTGCCGCCGAGTTCGAGGCTCAACCGCTTCAGCGTATCGGCCGACTGCTGCATCAGCAGCGATCCGACCCGCGTCGATCCGGTGAACGACAATTTGCGCACTACCGGCGATGCGGTCAGCGTCGCACCGATCGCCTGCGGCAGGCCGGTGACCATGTTGACGACGCCCGCCGGCATTCCCGCCCGTTCGGCCAGCCTGCACAGCGCAAGCGCGGTATAGGGGGTCAGCTCGGACGGCTTGATGACGACGGTGCAGCCCGCCGCCAGCGCCGGCGCGACCTTGCGCGTGATCATCGCCGCCGGAAAATTCCACGGCGTGATCGCCGCACAGACGCCGACCGGCTCGCGCGTGGCGAGGATGCGTCGGTCGCTGGTCGGGGCCGGAATGGTGTGCCCGGAAATCCGCCGCCCCTCACCCGCGAACCATTTCACGAACGACGCGGCATAGGCGATCTCGCCCTTCGATTCGGCCAGCGGCTTGCCCTGTTCGGCGGTCATGATCGCCGCCAGCGTGTCGGCATGGTCGAGGATCAGCGCGTGCCAGCGTTCCAGCAACGTCGCGCGATCGTCGGCGGTCCGCCGCTTCCACGCCGGCAAGGCGGCCGCTGCGGCGGCGATCGCCGCCTCGGTATCGGCCGCCCCGCCCGCGGGGATCGTGCCGACCACGTCGCCGGTCGCCGGGTCGGTCACGTCGAGCGTGGCCCCGTCCTGTGCCGCGACCCATTCGCCGCCGATCAGCATCGATTCGATCAGCAGCCCGGTGCCGCGCAGGTCGTCGTTGCTCAGCACAGCGCCTGGCTCACGATCGCGAACGCCGTCGCCGGGGCGGTGGCCGGCGGCTCCGCGCCCTTCACCATCGTCACGACCCGTCCGACCCGTACCAGTCCCAGTTCCTCCAACCATGGTCCCAACCCGCTATTGCCGTGAATGTCGAGCCGGATGAACTCACCACTGCGCGAGCCGATCCACTGCGCGATCAGCGCCTGCGCGCGGATCCGGTCGGGGGCGATGACCGGACCGACGACATAGCCGCGCCCGAACCGGCGGAACAGCGCGACGCCGGTCACCTCGTCCCCCTCGGTCAGCACCACGCCATGCGCCTTTTCGCGCAGCACCGTCATCACCGTCGGCCGGTCGAGACCGCTGGCGGCGCGCACCAGCGCATCGACCAGCGCGCCGTCGCGCGCGCCCATCGGCCGGATGCGCTCGCCGGCCGCCAGCGGCACCAGCGGCGCCTGGAACGCCGCGCCCTGATGCTGCAGGATTTCGCCGATCCCGGTGAAGCCCAGCTTGCGATAGAGCGGCAGCCCGTCCTCGGTCGCATTCAGCTGGATCGAACCATCGGGGCCGATCGCATCGGCGATCTGGTCGAGCACCGCCGCCATCACGATCCGCCCGATACCAGCACCACGATGCCGCCGCGACACGATGACCATGCCGAGCGTCGCGACCTTCGGTCCGGCCCGCCACCACATGGTCGTACCCACGATTTCGCCGTTCAGTTCGGCGACCATGCCGTTGCCGACCGTCAGCATGTCGGACAGATCCTCCGCCCGGTGCGGCCATTGCTCCGCCTTCGACAGGACATGCGCCCCGGCAACATCGTCCTGCGTCATCGACCGCAGACGCATCGTCCGGCTTTCGGCGGGCTGGGGATCGGCACTCGTCTGCATCGTTTCGCGTTCCATCATGTCCTCGACCCATGGTGTACCCGGCCGCTGGGCGCAGGAGGTGCCGCGCCGCGCCGCAACTGGCATGGTATCGCGCGTAAATCGGCCGTCGCCCGGAATATCCTGCTGCCGGGATACGGACCGCCATCCGTCCCTGCCCGACGAACGACGCCGGTCGAACCCGATGGAAATACACGGCGGGCGGTACGCTGTGCGGTGGTCGGGGCAGCGATCGGCACATATGCCCTGTCGTCAGACCAACTAAGGTGTAACGATGCCGGTGCGGTTGGAGCAGATTATGCCGTGCCGGAGCAGCATCGCTTCGATGGGGGACGCGGACACGCGATGAAGCTGGAATCCTATTGGCTGGACAGCGGCGAACGCTTTGCAGGGGCCGAACACGGCCCGGTGCCGGTGCGCGCGTCGGTGGTGGTCGTGGGCGGCGGCTTCACCGGCCTTGCCGCGGCGCGCACGCTGGCGATGGCCGGTGCCGACGTCGTGGTGGTCGAGGCCGGGCGCATCGCGGGCGAGGCATCGGGGCGCAATGGCGGCCAGTGCAACAACGGCATCGCCGGCGACCTCGCCGCGCTGACCAGCCGGTTCGGGATCGATCGCGCGACCGCGATCTATCGCGCGTTCGACACCGGCGTCGACCGGGTCGAGGCGATCGTCGCCGAAGAGGGCATCGCCTGCGACTTCGTGCGCAACGGCAAGCTGAAGCTGGCCGACAAGCCGGACCATGCGGCCAAGCTCGCCCGGACTGCGGAACTGCTGTCGCAGACGGTCGAACCCGGCATCCGCCTGATCGCCAAGGCCGACCTGCCGGCCGAAATCGGGTCGGACGCGTTTCACGGCGGCCTGTTGTTCCCGCGCAGCGGCTCGCTGCACATGGGCCGGTTCGCCGCCGGGCTTGCCGGTGCCGCCGTCCGTCACGGCGCGAAACTGTACGAGAATGCGGCACTGACCGGCATGGAGCGGTCGTCCGGCGGTCGCCACCGACTGACGACGAAGCGCGGGATCATCGAGGCCGATGCCGTGCTGCTGGCGACCGGCGCGTCGATGACCGGGCCGTTCCGCTGGCTGCGACGGCGGATCGTGCCGATCGGCAGCTTCATCGTCGCCACCGAACCGCTGGGGCCGCTGGCGCAGGAGATCATGCCGGGACGGCGTAACGGCACGACCACCCGCAACGTCGGCAACTATTTTCGCCTGACCGCCGACGACCGGCTGATCTTCGGCGGGCGCGCCCGCTTTGCACTGTCCAGCCCGCGCAGCGACACGCGCAGCGGCGCGATCCTCGAAGCGGGAATGCGCCGCATCTTTCCGCAGCTGGCCAACGTCCGCATCGCCCATACCTGGGGCGGGATCGTCGACCTGACCGCCGACCGGCTGCCCCGCGCCGGATCGCGCGACGGCATCCATTACGCCATGGGCTATAGCGGCCACGGCACGCAGATTTCGGTGGTGATGGGCGAAGCGATGGCGCGGATCATCGGCGGCGCGCCGGCGGTGGACGAAAATCCGTTCCACGCGATCGCATGGCCGGCGGTGCCGGGACATTTCGGCCCGCCATGGTTCCTGCCGGCGGTCGGTGCCTATTATCGCTATCAGGACTGGCGGCATTGATCGGCCGGCGCGATGCGATCCGCCTGATCGGCGGCGGCGGGTTGTCGGTCGGGCTGGGTGCCTGCGGGTTCGAACCGGCGCGGCCCGAGCCGGTGGGTGGACGGTTGCGCGTAGCGGTGGCGGTCTCCTCGACCGCCGATACGATGGACCCGGCGCGGCAGACCGTCGTCACCGATTTCTGCCGCTGCGCGATGGTCTATGACGGGCTGACCACGCTCGACGACCGGTTCCGGCCACAGCCGGCGCTGGCCGAGGCGATCGAGACCGCCGATGCCCGCGACTGGTCGATCCGGCTGCGCAAGGGCGTGCGGTTCCACGACGGATCGCCGCTGCGGGTCGCCGACGTCGTCTATTCGCTGCGCCGCCACCTCGACCCCGCCGTCGGATCGAAGGCGAAGGTGTTCGCCGACCAGTTCGCCTCGGTCCGCGCCGATGGCCCCGACCGGGTGCGCGTGGTGTTGAAGAGCGCGAACGCCGATCTGCCGACGATCCTTGGCATTCCGCAATTCCAGATCATCCGCGACGGCACGCGCGATTTCAACCGGCCCGTCGGCACCGGCCCGATGCGGATGATCGAATTCCTGCCCGGCGTCCGCTCGCTCGCCGCACGCTACGACGATTACTGGCGCGGGCCGGTGCGGTTGGGCGAATGCGAGCTGTTCGCGATCTCCGACGACAGCGCGCGGATCAACGCGTTGCTGTCGGGCGATGTCGACCTGATCCACGCGATCAATCCGCGCATCGCCCGCCATCTGCGCGAGGCGGGCTTCGGCCTGCTCGAATCCAAATCGAGCGGCTATACCAACCTCATCGCCCGGCTCGACCGGGCACCGGGCAACAACCCCGATTTCGTCGAGGGGCTGAAACTGCTGCTCGACCGGGAAACGATGCGTACCGCGATCTTTCGCGGCTATGCGACGATCGCCAACGATCAGCCGATCGCACCGACCAATCCCTATTACGACCCGAGCGTCCCGCAGCGGCCGTTCGATCCCGAACGCGCCCGCTTTCATTTCCGGCGCGCCGGGCTGGCGGGGACGCGGGTGCCGCTGGTCACCTCGACCGCTGCCGACAAGTCCGACGACATGGCAGTGCTGATCCAGGATGCGGGCGAACGTGCCGGAATCGGCTTCGACATTCGTCGCGTGCCGTCCGACGGCTATTGGACCAACAGCTGGATGAAGGTGCCGCTGGGGTTCGGGAACACCAATCCGCGCCCCACCGCCGACATAATCTTCACCCAGTTCTTCGCGTCGAACGCGCTGTGGAACGAAAGCGCGTGGAAGAACCAGCGGTTCGACCGGCTGCTCGACGCCGCGCGAGGCGAAACCGACGAGGCACGGCGCAAGTCGCTCTATGGCGAGATGCAGCATCTGATCCACGATCACGCCGGCATCGGCATACCGCTGTTCATCAGTTCGCTCGATTCGTTCAGCCCACGGCTGAAGGGGCTGCGCCCGATGCCGCAGGGGGGATTGATGGGGTTCGATTTCGTGTCCCATGTCTGGCTGGAGGGCAAATGACGCTCTCGCCCCTCGCCTCGCTGATCGTGCGCCGCGTCGGCGCGTCGCTGGTCACGCTGCTGTTCGTGTCGCTGGCGGTGTTCGGCATCGCCCAGTTGATGGAAGGCGACGTGGCCGAGGCGATCCTCGGCCAGAGCGCGACGCCCGAAGCGTTGGCGGGCCTGCGCGCGGCGATGCACCTCGATCAGCCGGCTTGGGCACGCTATCTCGACTGGGCGACCGGCGTGCTGACCGGCGATCCGGGGCGCTCGCTCATCACCGGACTGCCGGTGTGGGAGATGATCGCCGCGCGGCTCGGCAATTCGCTGACGCTGGCCGGGCTGACCGCATTGGTATCGGTGCCGTTCGCGCTGCTGCTCGGTATCGTCGCGGCGGTGAAACGCGGCACGGCGTTCGACCGCGCGATCAGCATCGCGACGATCGGCATCGTCTCGGTCCCCGAATTCCTCATCGCGACGCTGGCGGTGATGTTGTTCGCGGTGACGCTGCGCTGGCTGCCGGCGCTGTCGTCGACGCGCGACGTGCATTCGACGTGGGACCTGCTGCGCGTGTTCGCGCTGCCGGTGTTCAGCCTTGCCTGTTTCGTGATGGCGCAGATGGTGCGGATGACGCGCGCGGCGGTGATCGACGCGCTCGACACCTCCTATGCGGAGGCGGCCCGGCTGAAGGGCTGTTCGCCCGCGCGCGTCGTGCTGCGCCATGCCCTACCCAATGCCGTCGGGCCGATCGCCAATGCGATCGCGCTCAGCCTGTCGACCCTGCTGGGGGGCGTGATCGTGGTCGAGATCATCTTCAACTATCCGGGCGTCGCGCGGCTGATGGTCGATGCGGTCGCGACCCGCGACCTGCCGCTGGTGCAGACCATCGCGATCATCTTCTGCATCGCCTATCTGATGCTGGTCACGGCGGCCGACGTCGTCGCGATCCTCGCCAACCCGCGGTTGCGCCGCCGATGAACAGGCTCGCGACCAGCGGCCGGATCGGCCTTGCCCTTGTCCTACTTTGGGTGGCGGTGGCGCTGGCCGGTCCGGCGCTCGCCCCGCACGGCGTGGGGGAGATCATCGACCTCGACGTGTTCGGGCCGATCAGCCGCATGGCCCCGCTCGGCACCGACTATCTCGGCCGCGACATGCTCAGCCGGGTGCTGTACGGCGCGCGCTACACCGTGTTCATCGCCTTCGTCGCGACCGCCATTGCCGTCGTCACTGGCGTGCTGCTCGGTCTTGCCGCGGCGGCGGGGGGATGGGTCGACACGCTGCTGTCGCGGCTGTTCGACATCGTCATCGCCATTCCCAGCCTGATGTTCGCGCTCGTCGTGATCGCGGCGACAGGCGCGTCGATCCCGGTGCTGATCGGGACGCTGGCGGTGATCTATACCCCCGGCGCATTCCGCACCGCGCGCGCGCTGGCGCTCGGCGTCATGGCGCTCGATTTCGTGTCCGCCGCCCGCGCACGGGGCGAACGCCTGCCCTATATCGTGGTGCGCGAGGTGCTGCCCAACGTCACCGGGCCGCTTGCCGCCGATTTCGGGTTGCGCTTCGTGTTCGTCGTGCTGCTGCTCAGCGGGCTGTCGTTTCTGGGGCTGGGCGTACAGCCGCCCGACGCCGATCTGGGCGCGCTGGTCCGCGAGAATATCGCCGGCCTCGGCTTCGGTGCGCCCGCCGTGCTGTTTCCGGCGGTGGCGATCGCCTCCCTCACCATCGGGATGAACCTGTTGATCGACTCCCTTCCCGGACGGCGGCGGCGATGACCGCTCCGCTGGCGCGTATCGAGCATCTGCGCATCACCGCCGCCGGGGAGGACGGGCGCGAGATCGTGATCGTCCCCGATTGCACGCTGTCGGTGGCCCCGGGCGAAGTGCTGGCGCTGATCGGAGAATCGGGATCGGGCAAGACGACCATCGCGCTGTCGCTGCTCGGCTATGCCCGGCCCGGTTGCCGCATCGCCGGCGGCATCATCGAGGTCGCGGGCCAGCGGCTCGACACCGCGAGTGCCGAGGAACTGCGCGCCGTTCGCGGTCGCACCGTCGCCTATGTCGCGCAGAGCGCCGCCGCCGCGTTCAACCCGTCGCTGACGATCATGGCGCAGGTGATCGAACCGGCGCTGATCCACGGCACGCTCGACCGGGCGGCAGCGGAGGAGAAGGCGAAGGCGCTGTTCCGGCGTCTCGCCCTGCCCGATCCCGACGGCGTCGGCGCGCGCTATCCGCACCAGGTATCGGGCGGGCAGTTGCAGCGGCTGATGGCGGCGATGGCGCTCATTACCGATCCCAAGCTGGTGATCTTCGACGAACCGACCACCGCACTCGACGTGACGACGCAGATCGAGGTGCTAAAGGCGTTCAAGGACGCGGTCCGCGATCTCGGCACCACCGCCGTCTATGTCACCCACGACCTGTCGGTGGTGGCGCAGATTGCCGATCGCATCGCCGTGCTGAAGGGTGGCGAAGTCCAGGAACTGGGCACCACCGAACAGATCCTGTTCGCCCCGGCCCATGACTATAGCCGCGCGCTGGTCGCCGCCGCCGCGCCGCGCAAGCCCGCCGACGTGCCCGTGGCGGAGGACCGGCCGCTGCTCGACCTGTGGGGCGTCGTCGCCGGCTATGGCGGGACCAATCACGACGGCACCCCCCGCGTGAAGATCCTCGACGGGATCGACGTGTCGATCCGGCGCGGACAGGTGCTGGGCGTGATCGGCGAATCCGGCTGTGGCAAGAGTACGCTGGCGCGCGTCGTCGCCGGGCTGCACGCGCCGACCGCTGGCCGCATCCTGCTCGACGGCAAGCCGCTCGCCCCCGTCGTCCGCCGCCGCTCGCGCGACGAACTGCGCCGGGTACAGATGGTGTTCCAGAGCGCCGACACCGCGCTCAACCCCGCGGTCAGCGTCGGCGCGGCGATCGCCCGCCCGCTCGCCTTCTACCATGGCATGGACCGCCGGTCGGCACGGGCGGAGGTCGCGCGGCTGCTCGACCTCGTCCGCCTGCCCGCCGCGCTTGCCGACCGGCTACCGGGCGAATTGTCGGGCGGGCAGAAGCAGCGCGTAAACCTCGCCCGCGCGCTGGCGGCGCGCCCCGAACTCCTGCTGTGCGACGAAGTGACCTCGGCGCTCGACCCGGTGGTCGCCGAAGCGGTGCTCGACCTGCTGATCGAGCTGCGCCGCGAACTCGGCCTCGCCTATATGTTCATCACCCATGATCTGGAGATCGTGCGCGCGATCAGCGACGATGTACTGGTGCTCTATGCCGGCCGCATCGCCGAACGGGTGACGCGCGACGGCGTCGGCCATGGCGCGCATCATCCCTATACCCGGCTGCTGACCGCATCGGTGCCCGAATTGCGCCCCGGCTGGCTGGAGCAAACCCCCGCCCGCGACGCGAACACGACCGGCGGCGCGCGGATGCGCGAGGTCGGGTGCAGTTTCGTATCGCGCTGCCCGCTGGCGATCGACACCTGCGCCACGCAGATGCCGCCGTTGCTGCGGGAGGACGACCGGCACATCTTCTGCCACCGGTCGATCGAGACGCTGGCGGAGCAGTAGAAAAAGCCGGTTCGCCGTTACTCCGGGGCAGGCCGAGACCTCTGCGAAACTCGCAATCATCGCGAGAAAACTAGCCGTACCCCCGCGCAGGCGGGGGTCCAGAGCCAAGCAGAACAACGGCTTGCGCTTGGAACCCTGGACCCCCGCCTGCGCGGGGGTACGACAAAGGAGGGGTTCGGCACCTTCGCAAACGTCTGGGCCAGACCCGGGATGACGATCCCGCCATCACCCCCCGATCAGGCGACCGCCGGCCGCCAGATCGCATAGACCTTCTTCACCTGTTCGCGGCTGTCCCACGAACATTCGGCCCCATGTTCGACCAGAAAGATATCGCCCGTGGCAAAGGTCCCGCTGACCCCCGCCTCGTCGACGAAAGTCACGCTGCCGTCCAGCAGGTGCATCAGTTCGTGATGGCGATAGCGCATGGCGATGCGGTGATAGGGCGTCGAATCCCATGTCCCGCAGATGAAGACCCCGTCGCTCGACAGGTAATCGGTATGGTTGCGGCACGACGGCGTCGGCCCGACCAGCAGCTCGGCAAGCGGCGGGTTGGACGGGACGAGCGCCGCATCCTCGTCGATCGGCACCACCGCGTCGGCGGCGGGCGTTTCGATCGCATGGCGCATCGCCAGCACGCGCGTGGCCGGTGCCGCTTCCCAGTCGAAGGCGACACCCGAAGGGAGGACCGCACTGCGTCCGGCGACCAGCGTGGTGCCACCGATGCGCAGCGATCCGGCGACGACGATCACGAATTCGTCGCCCGGCAGGCCCGCCACCGACCCCGCGCCGCCATCAAGCGCGACCAGATCGACCCCGCACGGCCCGTCGGTCAGCGGCAACGCGGCGCGCGCCGTCGCATAGTCGCCGGTGGCTGGCACCGCTGCCGTATCGGCAAAGGCGCGCAGGTCGATGAACGAGCGGACCTTGGTCGACACGCTCAAAGCCCGACCAGTCCCGGCAGGCCGGCAAGGCTGGGAATGTCATGGACCTGATAATAGGGGTTCAGCGGTTCGTGACCGCGATTGACGAACGCCTTGTCCTTGATGCCCAGATCGAACGCCGTCATCTGATCGTAGCGGAAGCTGGACGAGACGTGCAGCACGTCCTCCGGCCCGCAGCCCAGCTGATCGAACATATATTCGAACGCCTGCATCCGCGGCTTGTAGGCCTGCGCTTCCTCGGCGGTGTAGACGGCGTGGAACGGTGCCTCCAGCTTTTCGACGCTGTGCGGGATCAGGTCGATCATCGAATTTGACAGGATGACTAGCGGATATTCGGCGGCGACGCGCTTGAGCGGCTCGACGACGTCCGGATGCGGACCCCAGGTCGGCACAGCGGCATAGACCTCGGCCGCATCGCTGTCGCGATATTCGATGTTCCACCGCTTGCACGTCCGGCGCAACGACGCTTCGACGACATCGCGATACGGCTTCCATGCGCCCAGAACCTCGTCGAGACGATAGGCGGAAAAGTCGTCGGTGAAGCGCTGCAGATCGGCTTCGGCGACACGATCGGCGTAGATGCGGCGGGCGACCGGTGCCATCTCGAAATAGATCAGCGTGCCATAGCAGTCGAACGTGATGTATTTAGGACGAAGCACGGTTGGCCCCCTTTGCGAAGTCGTTGTGGAATGGTCGGGATATTGGCGGCGGAAACGCGGCAGAAATACTTGTTTCCGTGACTTTGGCGCGGCGAAGCGAACGACGTTGACCGCCGGCCGGCATAAAATGCCGGGCCTTATGGGTCACGCCGTGCGGCATAGGTCGTCGGTTCGACAGGTGTTGACACACCGACATCCGATCCGCGTTCCGACGGGCCACTTCCCACTGGCCACCGCCTGCGTGACCACCGCCGACGTTCCACCGCGCCGACAGCAGAAAATAGCGCGTTGCCGTTGAAAATCACTGGCAACGCCGCTTCGCCATCGCCGGAATGCCGTTTGAGGCCCTGTTTTCGAAAGCGTCTGCCGTTCGCTTGCCAGTAGACTTGCGTCCATAGGCGGCCTCCGGTCCCGCTGCCCCTTCGGGTAAACGGACATGCGCACAGGATGGACATGACGGACGACAGGTCGGGACAATTCTATATCGATGGCGGCTGGTGCGATCCGGTCGGCGACGCCCTGCGCATCGCCGTGATCGATCCCGCGACCGAAACGCAGATCGGCACCATCGCCGCCGGCGCTGCCGCCGATGTCGACCGCGCGGTGGCAGCCGCGCTGCGGGCGTTCGATCGCTGGTCGATCTCCCCGGTCGCCGAGCGGATCGCGCTGCTCGAACGGATCGCGGCGCTGATGGAACGACGCGCCGAAGCCTTTGCGCAGGCGATCGCGCTGGAAATGGGGGCGGCGATCGGCTTTGCCCGCGCGTCGCAGGTGCCCTTCGCCATCGCCCATGTCCGCGCGCAGATCGACGTGCTGCGCGGCTATCGGTTCGAACGGCCCGATACCGGGTTCACGCTGGTCAAGGAAGCGATCGGCGTCTGCGCGCTGATCACCCCGTGGAACTGGCCGCTGTACCAGATCACGGCCAAGGTTGCCCCGGCCATCGCCGCCGGGTGCCCGGTGGTGCTGAAGCCCAGCGAGATGTCGCCGTACAGCGCGCTGCTGTTCGCCGAGGTCGTCCACGATGCCGGGCTGCCGGCGGGCGTGTTCAATCTGGTCAACGGGTCCGGCGAAGCGGTCGGGGCGGCGTTGTCGGCGCATCCCGATGTCGCGATGATCTCGATCACCGGATCGACCCGTGCCGGCGTGCTGGTCGCGCAGGCGGCGGCGGTCAGCGTCAAGCGGGTCGTGCAGGAACTGGGCGGCAAATCGCCCAACCTCTTCCTCGACGACGCCGATTTCGCGACCGCGATCCCGCGCGGCGTGATGACCGGCATGCGCAATGTCGGCCAGTCGTGCAGCGCACCGACGCGGATGCTGGTCCCCGCCAGCCGCCTTGCCGAGGTCGAGGCACTGGCCGCACAGGCCGCCGGCACGTGGCGTGTCGGCCCGCCGACCGACGAAGCGACGACGATGGGTCCGATCGCCAACGCCGCGCAATTTGCCCGCGTGCAGGACATGATCGAAGCGGGCATGGCCGAAGGGGCGAGGCTGATCTGCGGCGGTCCCGGCCGCCCCGCCGATCTCAATCGCGGCTATTATGTTCGCCCGACGATCTTTTCGGGCGTGACCCGCGACATGCGGATCGCGCGCGAGGAGATTTTCGGGCCGGTGCTCTGCATCATACCCTACACCGACGACGACGATGCCGTCGCGCTGGCCAACGACACCGTCTATGGCCTTGGCGCACACGTCCAGTCGGGCGATCCGGCGCGGGCGCAGGCGATCGCCCGGCGCATCCGGTCGGGACAGGTCCATATTAACTATCCGGCATGGACCGCGCACGCGCCGTTCGGCGGGTACAAGCAATCGGGCAATGGCCGCGAATATGGCGTCCATGGCTTTGAGGAATATCTGGAAACCAAGGCGATCCTGGCATGACGACGGCAACCCCGACTCGCTCGGCACAGGCCGATGGCGCGACGCTGGCGACGGTCGAGACGCCGTGCCTGATCCTCGACGCCGACCGGATGGACCGCAACATCGCCCGGCTGCGCACGCATCTGGGGCCGATGGGGGTCACGCTGCGCCCGCATCTCAAGACCGGCAAGTCGGTCGAGGTGGCGCAGCGGCTGATGGAAAGCCCGGCAGGACCAGCGACGGTATCGACGCTGAAGGAAGCCGAACAATTCGCCGACGCCGGTGTTCGCGACCTGATCTATGCGGTCGGCATCGCCCCCGACAAACTGCCGCGCGTCCTCGCGCTGCGGGCGCGCGGCGTCGATATCGCGGTCGTCCTCGACACGGTCGAACAGGCGCAGGCGGTCGCGGCGGCATCGGTCGCGGCGGGCACCGCCATCCCCGCGCTGATCGAAATCGACTGCGACGGTCACCGCTCGGGCGTGTTGCCCGGCGACAGCGCCGCGCTGATCGCGATCGGTCGCGCGCTGGTCGCCGGCGGCGAACTGCGCGGGGTCATGACCCATGCCGGCGGCAGCTATGCCGCACGCACGCCCGACGAACTGGGTCGCTATGCCGAGGCCGAGCGCAAGAGCGTGGTCGATGCGGCGGCGACGCTGCGGGGTGCCGGCCTGCCCTGTCCGGTCGTCAGCGTCGGATCGACGCCGACCGCGCATTTCGCCACCGACCTGACCGGCGTGACCGAGGTGCGGGCCGGCGTGTTCGTGTTCTTCGATCTGGTGATGCACGGCATCGGCGTGTGCGCGATCGACGATATCGCTCTGTCGGTGCTGGGCACGGTCATCGGGTTTCAGAAGGAAAAGGGCTGGATTCTGATCGACGCCGGATGGATGGCGATGTCGCGCGATCGCGGCACCGCCAGACAGCCGGTCGATCAGGGCTATGGCGTGGTCTGCACGCTGGACGGCACGCCCTATCCCGACCTGATCCTCGCCGACGCGAATCAGGAACATGGTATCATCACCGTTCGTCCCGGATCGGACGGCCAGCTGCCGCCGCTTGCGATCGGCGACCGGGTGCGCGTGCTGCCCAACCATGCCTGTTCGACCGGCGCGCAGCATCCCGCCTATCACGTCGTCCATGGCGACGATCCGGCGGTCGTCGCGACATGGTCGCGCTTCGGGGGGTGGTGAGATGCACGACATGATCCAGCCGGTACGGACCGACGATGCCCCCGCTCCCGCCGGCCATTATGCGCAGGCGGTGCACGCGGGCGACCACCTCTACATCTCGGGCCAGCTGCCGATCCGTGCGGACGGCGCGAAGCTCGACGACCTGCCGTTCGAGGCGCAGGCGGCGCAGGCGATCGACAATATGCTGGCGATCCTGACCGCGGCCGGGGGCAGCCCCGCCCACCTCGCTCGCGTCACCGCCTATATCGTCGGCGTCGACAACTGGCCGCGCTTCAACGGCGTCTATGCCGAAAAGCTGGGGCAGGCACGTCCGGCGCGTACCGTCGTGCCGGTGCCCGAACTGCATTACGGCTTTCTGGTCGAAATCGACGCCGTCGCGCTGCTACCGCGCGACTGACCCTTTCATCGGTGGAGTTTTCCATGGCGAGCATCCCGACCGACCGAGCCTTTTCCGGGCGAACCGCACCGCCCCCGGCGGCGGCGAAGCCCGTGGCGGCGGCACGGCTCATCAGCATCGATGCGTTGCGCGGCTTCGTGATGGTGCTGATGCTGCTCGACCATGTGCGCGAAGGGTTCTTCCTGTGGGTGTCGATCGGCGATCCGGTTGATGCCCTGACCGTCTCGCCCGCCAGTTTCTTCAGCCGCCTGACCAGCCAGATCTGCGCGCCGGTCTTTGTCGCGCTCACCGGGCTCGGTGCCTATCTCTATGCGCAGAAGCACAGCATGTCGGAGACGACCGCCTTCCTGCTCAAGCGCGGCATCTTCCTCATCCTGCTCGAACTGACCGTGGTCAATTTCCAGTGGTACGCGCAATTCCCGCCGACGATCGTCTATCTGCAGGTCATCTGGGCGATCGGCCTCAGCATGATCGTGCTGGCCGGGCTGATCCGCCTGCCGCATGTCGTGATCGCCGCGATCGGCGTGGTGATCGTCGCCGGGCACAACCTGCTCGATCCGATCGTGCTGCCGCCCGAACACCCCTTCTACGCCATCTGGTCGCTGCTGCACGAACGCGGCACGATCACCATCGGCGGGCTGCCGATCCGGTTCAGCTATCCGGTGCTGCCGTGGATCGGCGTCATCTGCCTCGGCTGGGCCGCCGGGCCATGGTTCGCGCGCGGCAACGTCGCGGCGCGGGGGCGGACGCTGGTGCGGGCCGGGCTGGCGATGCTGGTGGCCTGTGTCGTGCTGCGCTTCGCCAATGTCTATGGCGACACGCCGTGGTTCGTGGTGCCCGGTTCGTCGCTGCGCACGGTGATGAGCTTCCTCGCGCTGACCAAATATCCGCCGTCGCTGCTGTACGTGCTGGCGACGCTCGGCGTCGGGCTGTTGCTGCTCGCGCTGTTCGACCGGATCGCCGACGCGCGGGTGACCGGATGGCTGGCGGTGCTGGGCGGCGCGCCGATGTTCTTCTATCTGTTCCACCTGTATCTCCTGCGCACGCTGTACCTGATCGCGCTGGCGATCTGGGGCACCAACCATGGCGAGGTGTTCGGCCTGCCCTCGATCGGCTGGGTCTGGCTGATGTGGCTGTTGCTGATCGTGCCGCTCTATTTCCCGACGCGGTGGTTTTCGAACCTGAAAAAGCGCCGCAAGGACATCCGCTGGCTCAAATATCTCTGAGCGTCCCGACCCGATCTACTGGAGCCCGTCCGCATGCCCGCACCGCTGACGTTCGTCGATTCGACCCCCGACCTGCCCGACTCCGCCGATGTGGTGGTGATCGGCGGGGGCATCGTCGGCAGCTTCACCGCCTATTACCTCGCCAAACGCGGTTTGAAGGTCGCATTGATCGAAAAAGGCCGCATCGGCGCCGAACAGTCGAGCCGCAACTGGGGCTGGTGCCGGCAGCAGAACCGCGATGCGCGCGAACTGCCGATGGCGACCAAGGCGCTGGATCTGTGGGAACAATTCGCGATCGACACTGGCGAGGATACCGGCTTCAGCCGCTGCGGCCTGTTGTATCTGAGCGATAATGAGTCGGAAATCGCCGCCTGGTCCCGCTGGCGCGATTTTGCGAAGTCCGCGGGTGTCACGACCCATATGCTGTCGGCCGCCGAAGCGAGCGAACGCGGCCGGTTCAGCAACAAGGCGTGGAAGGGCGGCGTCTTTTCCCCCACCGACGGCACCGCCGACCCGTCGCGCGCAGCCCCGGCCGTCGCGCGGGCGATCATGGCGCTGGGTGGGACCGTGCACCAGCAATGTGCCGTCCGCGGGCTGGAAACCGAAGGCGGCCGGCTGTCGGGCGTCGTCACCGAACACGGCGTGATCCGCACCAGCATCGCGGTCCTGTCCGCCGGGGCGTGGGCATCGTCCTTCTGCTACCAATATGGCATCCGCTTTCCGCAGGCGACGATCCGGCAGACGGTCGTGTCGGTCGGGCCGGGCGAGGACGTCTTTCCGCCGGCGATGCACAGCGAATTCATCTCGATGACCCGGCGCGGCGACGGCGGCTACACCCTGTCGATCAGCGGCAGCGGCAAGGTCGATCCGACCCCGCAATTCCTGCGCTTCTCCACCCAGTTCCTGCCGATGTTCGCGCGGCGCTGGCGCAAGCTGTCCCCCGGCGGGCTGGAAGGGGTGCAGTCGGGCCATGAGAGCGTGAAGCGATGGAAGCTCGATCGGCCGACGCCGATGGAGCGGATGCGTATCCTCGATCCCACGCCGGACGCCGCGACCGTGAAACGCACCCGTGCCCGCGCGCTGGAGATGATGCCGCGCCTGAACGAACGGGCGGTGACCGGGGCATGGGCGGGTTATGTCGACAGCACCCCCGACGGCGTACCCGGCATCGGCGAAATGGCGGCCCTGCCCGGGCTGGTCCTCGCCTCCGGCTTCAGCGGGCATGGCTTCGGCATCGGACCGGGTGCCGGCCATCTGATCGCCGATATCGTCAGCGGTGCCGAACCGATCGTCGACCCCAAACCCTATCACCCCGACCGCTTTGCCCAGTCGGCATGGGGCAAGGTCGCCGAATTCTGATCGCGGCGGTCGTCCCAAGGGAGGATCGCCACCCCGTTGCCTGACGAAGCCGACGCGCTACACCCGTCGCCGTAGTGGAAGGGGACAGGGATGATCGTCGGTATCGATCTGGGGACGACCAACAGCGCGTGCGCGATCTGGCAGGGCGATGCGCCGGTGATGGTGCCCAATGCGCTGGGCGACTATCTGACACCGTCGGCGGTCAGCATCGGCGAGGACGACGCGGTGCTGGTCGGGCGTGCGGCGCGCGACCGGATGGCGACCCATCCCGACCGCACCGTCACCAGCTTCAAACGCCGCATCGGCACGCGCGAGACGGTGAAGCTCGCCAAACGCGATTTCGACAGCGAGGCGTTGTCGGCCCTCGTCCTCGCCAGCCTGAAGCGCGATGCCGAAGCCTTTACCGGTGAAAGCGTGACCGCAGCCGTCGTCACCGTTCCCGCCTATTTTAACGATCGCCAGCGCAAGGCGACCCGGCGTGCCGGCGAACTCGCCGGGCTGCCGATCCGCCGGCTCATCAACGAACCGACCGCCGCCGCGCTCGCCTTCGGCATAGCCGACCGCGCCGATCACGAACCGTTTCTCGTCTTCGATCTGGGCGGCGGCACGTTCGACGTGTCGATCGTCGAGATGTTCGACGGGGTGATCGAGGTGCGCGCATCGGCCGGCGACAACCGGCTGGGCGGTGACGATTTCAACGACTGCCTGATCGCACTGGTCCGCGCCTCGCTCGATCCGCAGGGGCTGCTGGCGACGCTCCCGCCCGACCGCGCCACCGCCTTGCTGGCGCAGGCCGCCGAACGCTGCCGCCGGGCGCTGAGCGACGGCGACAGCGCCGATTTCGGCGTCACGGTGGGCGATACGGCGCTGACCGTCCCCGTCACCGCCAGCGCGTTTGAGGAAGCGGCGGCGGGCCTGCTCCAGCGCATCCGCGAGCCGGTGCTGCGCTCGCTGCGCGACAGCAGCATCGCCGCCGCGGCCCTGTCCGAAGTCGTGCTGGTCGGCGGGGCGACGCGGATGCCGATCGTGCGCCGGGCGGTCACGCGAATGTTCGGCCGGTTCCCGGCGACGACGGTCCATCCCGACCATGCGGTGGCGATGGGCGCGGCCGTGCAGGCCGGGCTGTTGGCGCGCGATGCGGGTCTCGACGAAATCCGGCTGACCGATGTCTGCCCGTTCACGCTGGGCGTCGATACCAGCGAGCCGGACGGGCGCGGCGGGTTTCGCACCGGGCTGTTCTCGCCGATCATCGAACGCAATTCGGCGGTGCCGGTCAGCCGCGTCTCGACCTTCTCGACGCTGTCGAACCAGCAGACCAAGGTGCAGTTCGGCGTCTATCAGGGCGAGGCGCGCGAGGTATCGGGCAACGTCAAGCTGGGTGAGATCACCGTGCCCGTTCCCCCGCGCCGCGCGGGTGAGGTCACCGTCGAATGCCGCTTCAGCTACGACACGTCGGGACTGCTCGAAATCGACGTCAGCGTGCCGGAGACGGGCATGACCCGCAATCTGGTGATCGTCGATGACGAGGATGCGCCCGACCCCGCCGAACTGGCGAAGCGCCGCGCGGCGCTGGTCGCGCTGAAGGTCCATCCGCGCGACGATGCGGTCAATGCGGCGTTGCTGGCACGGGCGCGGCGGGCGTATGAATCCTTCCTCGGCGACACCCGCGCCGCGATCGGCCACATGCTCGGCCAGTTCGAAACCGCGCTGGCAACGCAAGACGACCGGATCATCGCCCAGGCGCGCGAGGCGTTCGGCGCGGCGCTCGACCAGATCGAAGGCGAGCGATTCCTGTGAGGCACGGCATCTGGGCGACGCTCGACCTCGATCCGACGACCGACCGCAGCGCGATCCGCAAGGCCTATGCCGCACGGTTGAAGGCGATGGACGTCGACGCTGATCCGGACGGCTTCGCAGCCCTGCGCGCGGCGCGGGATGCGGCGTTGGCGGGCGATACCGACCCGCTCCCCGATGTCGATTGGGAGATGGAGGGCGCTGTCGGCACCCTGTACTCTACTACGGTCGAACGACCCGAGCTGGAACCACAACCAGAGCCGGAGCCGGAGCCGGAGCCGGACCCCGAAATCGCCGCCTTTCACGATGCGATCAACGCCCATTTACATGCGCTCGAATCGTTGCTGTTCCCGGGGCACGACACGCCGCCGACCGAGGCCGAACTCGCATCGATCGAGCATCATGGCCATGCACTGCTGGCCGATCCGCGCATGGAACAGATCGATTTCGCGACCAGTGCCGAACGCTGGTTCGCCGACACGCTGGCGGCGAGCATTCCGCGGTCCGACCCATTGCTCGAACCGGCCGCAGCAGCGTTCGGCTGGATAGACCGCCGCAACGACTATGCGCTGTCGGGAGAGGCGCAGACGATTGTCGAGCGGATTGGCGCGACGCGCTTCGCCGCGATGCTTGATGATCCGAAGCATCGGTTCCATCGGGCGTGGCGGGAGCTTACCCGCACCGACACCGGACGGGCGGAATGGCGCGTAAAGGGCGGCCTGGTACGCGAACTATTGTCGACGGTGCGCCAGCGATATCCTGTGATCGAGCAATGGATGAACCCGGTCCGGGTGGACAAATGGGACAGGCCCGCAAAATCCAGCAACGGCACGTACTGGTGGATCGCAATCGTCATCGCCGTGACCGTCCTGCGCTTCGCTCTGAGCGGCACCCATTATCCGACCTCGCCTCCGGCCGCCCACGCCAGCGTTGACGAGGTTGCACGGGAGATGACCGGTCGCAGCATCGACAAGGTTCGCGCAGCCAATCCGGCACTGGCCTCGGCGATCATGCAGGCCGTCACTGACTCATCGGCCGGGACCAGCGCGAGCGTCATCGGCCGTACACTGACCGAGGACCTGGTCAGTCATGGTCTGTCGGACCTGCCCGAGCCGGTACTGTTGCAACTTACGCGCTGGGATCTCGATCAGATGCGTGCCGTGCAAGGCCCCGCACCAGAGGAGTGCGAAAAGGTGAATCTCATGCAGCCGGGTCTGGTCATGGCATCCACAATTCAGGACCGGCGACAGGAATTGCTGCGCGACGTCATCTGGTATGCACGCGAACGGCCGATCTCGGATACAACCTATCGCTTCGTCATCCCTTTCTCGATCGTGGATCAGATGGCGGCCCGGACGAAGCTGCCGCCTGAGACGATTGGACGAGCGTTGCAGAACAGGGAGACCGCAGAGACCCGTTGCACGGTACAGATCGCCCTGCGCGAAGCCGCATTGCGCGCAGAGGCATCGGTTGGCCTACCGCTGCTGCGCGACCTGCAACCGCTGATAGTGCACGATCGCACCAAAACCAAAAAATCTGGGGAATGACCCCGTTCCGATCACGGAACGGGAAATGGTGCGGTCGAGAAGACTCGAACTTCCACGGCCTTTCGGCCACAACGACCTCAACGTTGCGCGTCTACCAGTTCCGCCACGACCGCACGTGAACACCTTGGGGTCGCCCCCTTGGCTGGCAGGAGCGTGCCCCTAGCAGCGCGTTTGCGGTCGTGCAAACGCTTTTGTGGATTATTTGCCGCGGGCCGCCGCGCGGGCGATGGCGATGGCTTCGGCGGCGGTCATCACCTCGCCCAGACCGCTGCCCGACAGCGCCGCACGCTCGGCATCGCGGACGCGTTCGAGGGCGCGGGCAAGGCGGGTCGCATCCCAGCGGCGCAGCGCCGTCGCGGTCGCGGCCTGTTCCTTGAAGAACACCCGGTGGCGCTCCATCACCCGGTCGACGCTGTCGCCATCGTCGATATCGGCGCGCATCTCGGCCAGCGACAACAGCCGCCGTGCAACCGCGCGCAGCACCGGGATCGCCCCGCCGGGCATTTCGGGCAGTGCCGCCGCCGCCGCATCGCCCGCGATCATCGCGCTGACGATACCGCCCAGTTCGGCATCGGCGATCGAGGCACCGATCGCATCGAAAGCCTCACCATCGGCGTCGCGCGGGCGCTCGGGTGATGCGTCCAGATACAGTGCCAGCTTCTCGATCTCGCTGGCCAGCACCGCACGGTCGCCCGCCGTCACCGCCGCCAGCCGGTCGGGCACGTCGCCCAGCAGCCGCAAGCCATGGTCGCGGGCCATCGTCACCGCCAGCTTCGCCGCCTGCGCCGCGTCGGGCACGTAGCAGGCGACGGCGACGGCGTTGAGCGAGGCGGTGACCAGCTTCACCAGCTTCGACGTGCCCTTGACGCTCGGCGCGATCGCCGCGACCGGATTCCCGGCACGCTCGGCCGCCAGCAGCAGCGTCACCGCCTCGACCGATTCCTCACCCATGCCGGTCACGCGGATGCAGCGGGCATCGCCGAACAGCGACATCGACGCGGCTTCGTCCGCCAGCAGGCCCGGCCGGCTTTTCAGCATCCCCCCGTCCATGTCGACGCGCTCGGCCCCCTCGCCCACGCCCTTGGCCAGTCGCGCGGCCAGCGCCATCGCCCCCGCTGTGTCAGGTCCGTGGAACAGATAGAGGCGAATATCGGGGCCGGGCCGGTCGAGCTTGGCCGCGACCTGCTCGGGCCGAAGCTTCACGAGCCTGACTTGGGCAGCGTCAGCGCGATCCGCGTCACGATCTGGTCGGCGACGATCAGCGACAGCCGTTCGAGCGCGGTACGCTCCGCCGCGATCGTCGCATATTCGGACCGGACCACGTCGATGCCGGCATCCGATCCGGCCGTTGCGTCGAGCGTCACCGCACCGTTGGTCAGGTCGATCAATTGATAGCGCGCGCGCAGCGTCCGCCGCTCGCGCGTGATCGAATCGTCGCGCCGCACGCCCAGACCGGTGATATCGTCGTCGAGCCTGATTTCGAGCCGGTAGCGCGTCGGCCCTTCGGCACGCAGCCGGTCGCGCAGGGCGTTGGCGACCAACCAGCCATTCTGCCCGGCGATCGGCGCAACCTCGACCCCTGCCAGCGTCTGGCGGACCATGCCACCCTCGCCGCCAGCATAGAGCGGGCGCAGGCCGCACCCGCCGAGCAGGAGCGCCACGCCAAGGACGGCGGCGCGAATCATGCGACGATGTTCACGAGGCGGTCGGGCACGACGATGACCTTGCGCGGGGTCTTGCCGTCCAGCGCGCGGACGATCTTTTCGCTAGCCAGCGCAGCGGCTTCGGCGTCTTCCTTCGCCGCGCCCTTGGGCAGGACGATCGTGTCGCGCAGCTTGCCGTTGACCTGCACCGCGATCGTCGATTCCGCGTCGACCAGCATCGCCGGATCGACCTCAGGCCATGGCGCATCGGCGATCAGCCCGGGGCGGCCCAGCTGCGACCATGCTTCCTCGGCCAGATGCGGGATCATCGGACTGACCAGCAGCAGCAGCGCGTCGAGATCATCGTCGTGAAAAAGCGTAGCTTTCTCAAGCTCACCTAGAAAGCTATACAGCTTCGCAACGGCTTTATTAAATTGTAGAGCCTCGATATCTTTTGCCACGCCCGCGATCGTCTGATGACGAGCCCGAGCCAACTTCCGAGTTTGCTCGTTTTCAACAAACCTAACGCCGGCATCGTTATCTTCGCTTGTAATTGTGGGGCTGTGCCCTGCCACGAGCTTCCACACCCGCTTCACGAAGCGTTCGGCACCCTCGATCCCGGCTTCGCTCCACGGCAGGTCGCGCTCGGGCGGGCTGTCCGACAGCATGAACCAACGTGCGGCATCGGCACCGTAGCGATCGAGAATCGGTTCGGGATCGACCGTATTCTTCTTCGACTTCGACATCTTCTCGATGCGGCCGACGGTAACAGCCTCGCCTGACACTCGGTCAAAGAGTTGGCCGTCTCGCCTTTCCAAGTCCGTTGGAGACACCCAAACGAGTTGCTTATTATGCGATATGATCGTGCGATTGGGATCGCTCGGCGATGCTACTTCCGTCTCAAATCGATGGTCGTAGGAATACGTCTCGTGCGTGACCATCCCTTGCGTGAACAACCCCGCAAACGGCTCCTTCAGGTCGATCAGCCCGACATGGTTGAGCGCCCGCGTCCAGAAGCGCGCATAGAGCAGGTGCAGGATCGCATGTTCGACCCCGCCGATATACTGCCCGACCGGCAGCCAGCTTTCGGCTGCCGCGCGATCGAACGGCTTGTCGTCGGGCTGGCTGGCGAAGCGGATGAAATACCACGACGAATCGACGAAGGTGTCGAGCGTGTCGGTCTCGCGCCGCGCCGGGGCACCGCAGCCCGGGCAATCGACATGCTTCCACGTCGGATGACGGTCGAGCGGGTTGCCAGGAATGTCGAACGACACGTCGTCGGGCAGCTTGACCGGCAGTTGTCCGGTCGGGACCGGCACCACGCCGCACGCGTCGCAATGCACGATCGGGATCGGCGTGCCCCAGTAACGCTGGCGGCTGACGCCCCAGTCGCGCAGGCGCCATACGGTCGTGCCCTTGCCCCAGCCGCCTGCCTCTGCCTGATCGATCACCGCGCGCTTGGCGGCGGCGACGTCCATGTCGTTCAGGAAGTCGGAGTTCACCAGCCGGCCCGGGCCGGTATAGGCTTCGGTCCCGTCGAACACCGGGTCGGTCAGGTCGCCATCGGCGACGACGCGGCGGACCTGCAACCCGTATCTTCGTGCGAAATCAAGGTCGCGCTGGTCATGTGCCGGCACGCCCATCACCGCGCCGGTGCCATAGTCCATCAGCACGAAGTTCGCGATATAGACCGGCAGGTCGATCGACGCATCGAACGGGTGCCGCATCCGATAACCGGTATCGAACCCCAGCTTCTCGGCCGTGTCCAGCTCGGCGGCGGTGGTACCGCCCTGCTTGCACAGCTCGATGAACGCCGCCGCATCGGGATTGCCATCGGCCAGCGCCCGCGCGATCGGATGATCGGCGGCGATCGCGACGAAACTCGCGCCGAAGATCGTGTCGGGGCGCGTCGAATAGACTTCGATCGACTGGTCGAACGGCGCGACCGGCGCAAAGGCGAATTGCAGCCCCTCCGACTTGCCGATCCAGTTTTCCTGCATCAACCGGACCTTGTCGGGCCACTGGTCGAGGCTGCCCAAGCCGCTGAGCAGATCGTCGGCGAAGTCGGTGATCTTCAGGAACCACTGCGACAGCTTGCGCTTCTCGACCACCGCGCCCGACCGCCAGCCACGCCCGTCGATCACCTGTTCATTGGCCAGCACGGTCATGTCGACCGGGTCCCAGTTGACCGCCGATTCCTTGCGATAGACCAGACCGCCGTTCAGCAGTTCGAGGAACAGCGCCTGTTCGTGGCCATAATATTCGGGATCGCAGGTCGCGAACTCACGGCTCCAGTCGAAGGCAAGACCCAGCCGCTTCAGCTGCGCCTTCATCGCCGCGATATTGGCATAGGTCCACTGGCCCGGATGAACCTTCTTTTCCATCGCCGCATTCTCGGCGGGCATGCCGAACGCGTCCCACCCCATCGGATGGAGCACTTCGTGGCCGGTCATCCGCAGGAACCGCGCCAGCACGTCGCCCATCGTATAGTTGCGGACATGGCCCATATGGATGCGCCCCGATGGATAGGGAAACATCTCGAGGACATAGCGCTTCGGCTTGGGCGACGCATCGTCGGCCACGAAGGTGCGGGCATCGTCCCATGCGGCCTGCCAGCGCGCATCGGCCTCGCCGGGCGAAAAACGGGGGGTCATCGATGCGTCGCTCAGCCGGTCACCGCCCCGCGGCGCAGATCGCGTGCGCGCGTCAGGATGATATCCTCCAGCTTCTGCACGGTCGCGGCCTCGACCGGGGCTTCGATCCACTGACCGCCGCGATTGATCTGACGCAGCGCGGCGACGCGCAGCGCATCGGCGCGCAGGTCCTGGTCGAGGATCGTGACCGTCACCTTGGTCCGCTCGGTCGGCGTCGCCGGATTGACGTACCAGTCGGTGACGATGACGCCGCCGTTCGAATCGGTCTGGGTCAGCGGCATGAACGACAGCGTGTCGAGGCTGGCGCGCCACAGATAGCTGTTGACGCCGATCGTCGTCACCTTCGACGCGGCGAGATCGCCCGCGACACGCCCCTTGCCACCGCTGCACGCGGCCATCGGCAAGGCGAGAGTTGCCAGCAACGCGATCAGCAGCGGGCGGTTCATTAGCGGTTCCTTGACTACAGGCCATTACGGCAGTTCGCGCCGCTTCTATAGGAGGTGCCGCGGACGCGGCAAGCGGGTTGGTGACACGCGACCGGAACCGGGCGGGCGCGGCGGTGACGGTCCCGGATTGATGCAGGTTCGGATGTGGTCGGACAAATATGTGGGTTCGATGCAACAGGTCGCGGGAAAGCGACCGGGCGCGGTGGTGCGACGCAACCGAATCGTGATAGCGCCATTAGCGGGGAGTGAGGGAAATGATGACGCGTGGCAGGATCTCGGCTGGCATAGGATTGGGGGCGATGATCGCCGCCGGTCTCGGTGCGTCGCCTGCACTCTTCGCGCAGGAACAGCGCGCTCCGCGCGTCCTGAAGCGCGTCAATCCCGACTCGATGCCGCTGGTGGCGTTCGGATCGTTCACCCCCGCCGCTGCCGACCCGCGTCTGACCGCCGCCTTGTCGCGGACCGCGCTGAACGCACCGGGGTTTCAGTTCACGCCGTCCGAAGGGGCGGTGATCGGCAACCGTTCGATCAAGGTCGCGGTGCGCGGCCGGTCGCTTCAGCCGAATCGCCTGCCCGAACGCGTCGCCGCGGCGGCACCGGTGCAGACGCTCAACCCGGTCGCCTATAATCTCGGCGTGTCGGTCGGCTGGAAGCGGCTGGCGGTATCGGGCGACGTGACTCGCCTCGATCTTGCCGGACAGCCGGGCAGCCGCGAGCAGATGGGCGTCGGCGTCAGCTATTCGGGCCGCAAGTTCACCGGGCGCGTCGGCGCGATCAGCGACCGTCCGCTCGCCGATCAGCCGGCGCTGATCGCCGATGCACCGGCCTATTCGCTCGACATGGGCGGATCGTACAAGCTGACCCGCAACCTCGATGTCACCGCCGGCGTCCGCTACCGGTCGGAGCGCGAACGCATGCTGCGCATCGCCCGCGACAATCGCGACAGCCAGGCGATCTACGTCGGAACCGCCTTCCGCTTCTGATCCAAGCTAACGCCTCCCCGCCCGTGGGGAGGGGGGCCGTCCGCGCAGCGGATGGTCGAGGGGATTTCCGCACAAGCTGTCCTGGCGATGGGCATGCCCCTTCCAGCTTTACTGGTCTCCCTCCCCGTACCGGGGAGGATTTTGCCCGCTCCATGCCGGGACTTCCGCAACCGCCGCTACCACACCCAAGGTTGCACCGCCCGCCGATGCGCGTAAGCCGCTGTAACAAACGGGAGAGATCATGGCGGCGGTCGATATTGCAGGACTTGGGAAGCGTTACGGCGACACCGTGGCACTGGCCCCCAGCGACCTGACCATCGCCGATGGCGAATTCGTCGTGCTGGTCGGCCCGTCGGGCTGCGGCAAATCGACGCTGCTGCGGATGATCGCCGGGCTGGAAACCGCCAGCGAAGGCCGCATCCTGATCGGCGGGCGCGATGTGACCGACTCGCCACCCGCCGAACGGGGCGTGGCGATGGTGTTCCAGTCCTATGCGCTTTACCCGCATCTGACCGTCGCCGGGAACATCGCCTTTCCGTTGAAGGTCGCCGGCCTGCCGAAAACCGAGATCGCCGAACGCGTCGCCGAAGCGGCGGCGATGCTCGACCTGACCGGGCTGCTCGACCGCCGCCCGCGGGCATTGTCGGGCGGACAGCGGCAGCGCGTGTCGATCGCCCGCGCGATCGTCCGCCGGCCGCAGGTGCTGTTGCTCGACGAACCGCTCTCCAACCTCGACACGTCGCTGCGCGCGCGGATGCGGCACGAATTCGCACGCCTGCACCAGCAACTGGGCGCAACGATGATCTATGTGACGCACGACCAGCTGGAGGCGATGACGCTCGCCAACCGCATCGTCGTGATGAGCGCGGGGCGGATCGAACAGATCGGCGCGCCGATCGACGTCTATCGCCGCCCGGCCAGCATCGCGGTGGCCGCCGCGATCGGATCGCCGGGCATGAACCTGTTGCCGGCCACGCTGGCCGCCATGACGCCCGACGGGGCGACGCTGCGCCTGACCGACGGCGCGCTGGTCGCGACAGCGGCGCGTGCCGGCGTCGACGATATCGGCACATCGGTGACGCTCGGCGTGCGCCCGGAACATCTGGTGCCCGATGACGACGGGCCGTTCGTCGGCGCGGTCGAGCTGTTCGAGCGGCTGGGGCCGTTGTCGTTCGCGCATCTCGGCGCGCGGGGCGATGTCGACACGATCGTCGCCCAGCTGCCGGGCGACCGCTCGGTGACGCTCGGCGAGACGCTGCAATTCTCGATTCCCCCGGCCGACGCCCATGTCTTTGCCGCCGATGGCCGCGCCTATCCCTTGACCCCGCCGCCCAGCAGCCCGGTCAGATAATAACGCTGGAGCATCAGGAAGATCACCAGCACGGGCAGCGTCGTCACCACCGATGCCGCCATCATCAGTTCGCCGTCGGCGGCATGTTCGCGGGCGATCGCCGCGACCGCGACCGGCAGGGTATAGCGTTGCTGATCGGCCAGGATCACCAGCGGCCACATGAAATCGTTCCAGCTCGCCAGGAAGGTGAACAGCGCCAGCGTGACGACGACCGGCGTCAGCAGCGGCAGGACGATCGCGCGAAAGATGCGCATCTCGCTCGCCCCGTCCATCCGCGCCGCATCGATCAGTTCGTCGGGGATCGCCAGCGTCGCCTGCCGCACGAACAGCACGCCGAATATCCCGGCCAGCCCCGGCAGGATCACCCCGGCATAGCTGTTGACCAGCCCCAGATGGCGGAAGATCAGGAATAGCGGCAGCATCGCGACCTGCCCCGGTACGACCAGCGCGGCGATCAGCAGTTTCAGCAACCGTTCGCGCCCGCGAAACCGCAGCTTTGCAAAGGCATAGCCCGCCGGCACCGTCAGCAGCAGCCCGAGCAGCGTCGACAGCATGGCGATGCCGATACTGTTGCGCAGCGCCGGCAGGATCCGGTAATCGAACCACGCCCCGTCGATCTGCCGCCGGACCAGCAGTTCGTGATAATTCTCCAGCGACCAGCGCGACGGCCATAGCGGGATCGGCAGCGTGCCCGATTCCCCGCGCGGCATGAACGACACGATGACCATATAGAAAAGCGGCGCGACGGTCAGCGCGACCAGTGCGAAGACCGCGGCATTGGCGACGACCGCGCGCATTTTGCTCACAGCCATTCGTTGCGCCTGCCGATGCGGGTCTGGACCCAGGTGATGGCGAGGATCATGACGAACAGGACGAAGGCGACCGCACTCGCCTGTCCGAGGTTCCACCATTTGAACCCCTCCTCGAACATGAAATACAGCACCGTCGTCGTGCTTTGCGCCGGTCCGCCCAGCGTCATGACATAGGGTTCGGCAAAGATCTGCAGGAACCCCGCGACGCTCATCACCGCTGCCAATAGCAGCGTCGGCCCGATCGCCGGCAACGTCACGTGGCGGAACCGCAACCACCGCCCCGCCCCGTCGAGCCGCGCCGCCTCCATCAGGTCCTGCGGCACCGCCGCCAGCGCGGCCGTGAACACGATCATGTTGTATCCAAAGATCTTCCACGTGACGAAGATCAGGATGGCGGGGATCGAGCTGTTCGGATTGCCCAGCCAGTCGATCGGCGCGATGCCGATCAGCGCCAGCCCCCGATTGAGCAGGCCGAAGCGTTCGTTGAACAGGAACCGCCACACGACGGCGGTGGCGACCACGCTGGTGACATAGGGCGCGAACAGCGCGACGCGCCACAACGGCTTCCACCGGACCGTCGCGTCGTTCAACAGCAAGGCGGCGAGCAGCGAGGTGCCGATCGCCATCGGCACGCCCAGCACCGCAAAGATCAGCGTGTTCTTCAGCGACCGCCAGAATAACGGCGTCGCCAGCAGCTCGATGAAATTGTCGATGCCGATGAAATGCAGATTGCCCGGATCGGCCAGCGCATAGACCGAATAATCGGTGACCGACAGCGCCATCGCCGCGATCGTCGGGATCACCAGCACGATCAGGATGATGGTCAGCACCGGCGCGGTGAACAACCATGCGGCGCGCGACTGGCGGGTCATGCGATCTTCCCCGCATCGACCAGCGCCCGGCGTCGCGCCAGCAGCTGATCGACGCGTTCGTCCAGTGCGGTCAGCGCCTGACCGATCGTTTGCAGTCCGCGCACCACCCGTTCGGCGGCCAGCTGGATCTCGCCCTGAATGCGTTCCCACTCGACGACCGGCGGGATCGGTGCCGGCTGCGCCATCTGTTCGCGAAACGCGCGCAGTACCGGCAGCGCCAGTTGCGGCGAATCCCACGCATCCAGACGGGCGGGCAGATTGCCGATCATCCGCTGGAAGGTCAGCTCGCTGGTGCGCGACGTCATGTGCCGGACCAGCGCCCATGCCTCGGCCGGACGGTCGGTCGTGGTCGACACGCACAAGACGCTGCTGTCCCCCGACACCGGCCCCGGCCCGTTCGGCCCGGCCAGCCGCGCGGTGCCCCAGCGATCGGGCGCGATGTCGGCAGCGCGGCGGCGCAGGTCGAGCAAGGTCGTCGGCGCGCTCGGCCAGATCGCGAAAAACCCCTGCGCAAACGCCGCCAGCGGGTCCTGCACCTCGGTCGACGCCGCGCGCAGGGCCAGTCCCTCGGCGAACAGATTGGCGTAATAGGCAAAGGCTTCGCGCACCGGTTCGGACCGAAAATTGCCGCGCGTCGCCTGATCGCGCAGCATCGTCGCGCCCGCCTGCGTCATCATCGTCAGCAGCGCGCCGGGCCAGTTCAGCAGCATCAGGAACACGTAATTGTCGGGCCGCCGCCGCTTGATCGCGCGCGCCATCGTCAGCCATCCGGCCCAGTCGAGCGGCGGTGTCGCATAGCCGGCCTCGGCGACGATGTCGGTGCGATAATATTGGACCTGCGGCGCGACCGACCACGGCACCGCATAATCGACCCCCTCGATGCGCAGCGCGTCGCGGATGCCGGGGAACAATCCGGCGGTCAGCGCGGGCGACGGGACCGGTGCCACCGCACCGATCATCGCGAATTCGCGCACCCAGCCGTTGAACAACATCAACACGTCGGGCAACGCCCCCCCCGCATACGCCGTCAGCAGCTTTTCGTGCGACGCGGTGGTCGGCAGCGACTGGACCTCGACCGGTATGCCGGTGGCGGCGGTAAAGCCGGGCATCAGGAACGGCGAATAATCGCCCTCATAGCTCATCGCCCAGACGCGCAGCGGCGGCGGTCCGCTCGTCTTGCCGCAGCCGGCGATCGCGAGCGCGGGGAACAGGCCGAGCATCGTCCTGCGCGTCGGTCCGCCATGATCGTCGCCGCTCTGCACCCGTCGACCTGTGCCGGATCGCGGAGTCGGACGCCAGCCGACGTGACATCTAAACCACAAGAAACGCGCCGATATTCCGGTCCGCCGCGTACCGAACCGAACCCTTTTCGGCCGTATGATGTTCTGCATTTCGACCAGTTTTGACGCCAAGGGGTGCGATGGTCGGGGGAAGTACACCATGTCGATCGTCACACGCCGTCGCCTGCTCGCCGGGGCGGCGCTGCTCGCCGCAGCATCCGCACAGGCCCAGACCGTAGCCGTGGCACCGCAACCCCCCGAAGCGACGACAGGCAATGACGACGGCGGCGAAATCGTCGTCACCGGATCGCGGATCGCCCGTCCCGATTATGCCGCGCCCAATCCGGTCGTGTCGCTGGGGGTCGAGGAGCTTCGGCGATCGGGGACGACCAACGTCACCAGTTTCCTGCAACGCGTGCCCGCGCTCACCAACTCGCTCGACAGCACGCGCACCGCCGGCCGCAACCAGGCCGATGGCGCACTGGGACAGGTCGGGCTGAACCTGCTCGACCTGCGCGGCCTCGGTCCGAACCGGACGCTGGTGCTGGTCAATGGCCGTCGCCACGTCGCGGGACAGCCCGACACCGCCGCCGTCGATATCAACGCGATCCCGACCGACCTGATCGAACGGGTCGACGTGCTGACCGGTGCCGCCTCCGCCGTCTATGGCGCCGATGGCGTGTCGGGCGTCGTCAACTTCGTCCTGCGACGCGATTTCGACGGGATCGCCGCGCGGGCGCAGGCGGGCATTTCCGAACGCGGCGATGCCGGCAACCGCTTCGGCTCGCTGATCGCGGGACGCAATTTCGCCGACGGGCGCGGCAATCTGACGCTGGCCTATGAATATAACGCCGACGATCCGCTGGCGAACGACGACCGCGACTATCTGGCGCTCGCCCAACGCCAGTATTTCGTGAACCTCGACGGCTACGACCCGACCCGCGCCGGCAGCTACAAGATCGGCCCGGTCACCGACCTGCGCTATCCCTATGGATCGAACCAGGGCTATGTCGTGATCGGCGATCAGGTATTTCGTGGCGACGGCGCGATCTACACCCCCGGCCGTTTCCTGCAGAATGACGGTTACTCGATCGGCGGCGACGATACGCCGGTCGCGGGCTATGTCGGCGACATCCTGCCGCGCACCGAACGCCATGCGGTCAACGCGCTCGCCCATTTCGACGTCTCGGACGCGTTCAAGCTGTCGGTAGAGGGCAAGTTCGTCCAGAGCGAGGTGACCAGCTTCAGCGGCTATGGTGGCAATTACCCGGCGACCATCGCGCTCGACAACCCGTTCATCCCGCTGTCGATCCTGACCGCCGCGCGCGCCGCCGGCCTTACCTCGGTCGATATCAGCCGCAACAATTTCGACATTCCCCGCCGCGGCGAGCGCGACCGGCGGCGGACGTGGCGCGGCGTGGTCGATCTTGCCGGGCGGATCAGCGACCATGCCAGCTACGACCTGTCCTATACCTATGGCCGCACCGATGTTCGCGCGACCAAGCTGAACGACCGGCTCAACACCCAATTCCTGAACGCCCTCGACGCGGTGCGCGACGGCAGCGGCGCGATCGTGTGCCGTTCGGCCGACGCGCGGGCGGCGGGGTGCATTCCGGTCAACACCTTTGGCGGCAATACCGTCGATGGCCGCTCGTTCGGCTATTATCTCAGCAACCCGGTCAGCAACGCGCGGATCGAACAGCATGTCGCCAACGCATCGCTGACCGGCGATTTCGGCCAGTTCCTCACGCTGCCCGGTGGCCCCGTCGCCTTCGCCGCCGGTGGCGAATATCGTCGTGAATCAAGCCGCTTCCGTCCGGCACAGGCGCTGATCGACAACGCTTTCTACCAATATGACGAATATATCATTCCGACCCCGTCGGACGGCAGCTTCGACGTCTGGGAAGCCTTTGGCGAGGTCAATGCGCCGTTGCTGAAGGAGGTGCCCTTCGCCCATCTGCTCTCGGTCGGTGCGGCGGGTCGCCTGTCGGATTATTCGACGATCGGATCGACCCGCGCCTACCAGTTCAACGGGATCTATGCGCCGATCGCGGCGATCAGCGTCCGGGGTTCGTACGGCAGGTCGGTCCGCGCGCCCAATATCGGCGAGCTTCAGCGCCCGCTGTCCGGCACCAGCAACTTCTTCTCCGACCCCTGCTACGTCGCCAATCGCAGCCGGGGCACCCAGTATCGCACGGCGAACTGCCAGACGCTGATTACTGCCGCCGGCGGGAATTTCGCGAACTTCACGGCCCAGAACAATCCCGACGCGACGATCTTCATCCCGGGATCGGTGGCCGGCAATCCCAACCTGCGGCCGGAAGTCGCAAGGACCTGGACGGCGGGCGTCGTGCTGCGACCGGATTTCGTGCCGGGCCTGTCGGTGGCACTCGATTGGTACGACATCGACCTGACCGACGCGATCATCAATCCCGATCCGAACAACTATGCAGCGGCGTGCGTCGATCAGCCGACGCTCGACAATGTGTTCTGCCCGCAGATATCCCGCGCACAAGGCAGCGGCTTCATCAATGGATACGCGATCACCCTCCAGAATGTCGCCGCCTTCCGCACCGCCGGGGCCGAACTCAATGTCACCTACCGATTTTCGACCGCCTCGGCGGGTGATTTCGACCTGCGGCTGGTCGGCGGTTATCTCGACCGGCTCGAACAGGTGGCGACACCGGGCGCGGTGGCGGAGAATAATGTCGATCAGCCGTTCCGCCCGCGCTACACGCTCGCCTTCTCGCCGACCTGGAACAGCGGTGCGTTGACGCTCAGCTATAATCTGCGCTGGCAGAACGGCGTCCGCCGCTTCCCGCGGATCGATACCGACAGCAACCCCAGCCTCGTCGATCCGCGCTATCTGCGGTACAAGGAATTGTGGAGCCACGACGTGCAGGCGCAGGTCGCGGTCAACGACGATTTCTCCTTCTATGGCGGCGTCAACAATCTGGGTGACCAGCGGCCCGATATCGGCTTCGAAACCAATGTGCCGATCTCGCCGGTCGGCCGCTATGTCTATGCCGGTGCCCGCCTTCGCTACGGCGGGCGCTAAACGTCGGTTCGGAAACTCGCAAAAGGGCGAGTTTCGAGGCGGTTCCGGCCCGCTCCCCCTCGGGTCCCAGCAAAGTAATACTTTGCTGGGCTACCCCCTCCCCGCCACTCATTGAGTGTACCCTGTGGGTGGCGGGGAGGGGGAGCGGGCCGGAACCGCAAAACGCGCAACGCCGCGTTTTCGAACAGCCTTTGAGCGGGTACGGTTGCGACGCTTGATCGTGGGCGTGGTTCTGGCATGGGACGGGGATGCTGCACTCCGCCGATCCGTTCGTCGCGTCGTACGACGTCGTCATCCCGTGTCATAACCGCGCGCACGTCGTCGCCGATGCGGTGGCGAGCGTGCTGGCGCAGGTGCCGGCACCCGAACGCGTGATCGTGGTCGATGACGGGTCGAGCGACGACAGCGCCGCCGTGATCCGCGCCCTTGCCGCTGCCGACCCGCGCGTCGTCGCGATGATCCTGCCGCGCAACGTCGGCGCATCGCAGGCGCGCAACAGCGGCGCGGCGCTGTCCACCGCCGACTGGATCGCGTTCCTCGACAGCGACGATGTGTGGCTGCCCGGCGCGGCGCGCGCCCTGCTCGGCGGCGTGGTGAGTGCCGCCAGCGACATCGTCGTCGGCTGGTTCGCGCGGGTCGAGGGCGATGCCGCGCCCGGCGATCCCGAATGCGGCTGGGACGGCGACTGCATCCGTGCGGGCCTTGCCAGCGGCGGGGTGATCGGGCCGAGCTGGTCGGTGGTCCGCCGCACGCTGGTGGAGCGCGTCGACGGGTTCGATCCCAGCTTCCACAATTGCAACGACTGGGATTTCTACACCCGCGCCGGGGCGGCCGGGGCCCGCTTCGCGCGGATCGACGCCTGTGTCGCGCAGTATCGCACCGTCGCGGGCAGCCGGCTGGTCAACGACACCGCGATCGGCGAACGCAACGCCCGCCGCGTGCTGGCGCATCCCTATCTGGCGGGCTTCGCGCCCGTCGCGGCGGAGCGGGTCGCCGCCGGCTGATCGGGGTACCGTGACATCGGTCCGGGGATGCGATAGGGTCGCGGCCGTGCTGACCCGAGCCTGGTCCTTGTTGCTGATGCTGTTGCTGTCGTCGCTGGTGCTGGCGACGACGGTTCATGCGCGCGAATCGGCCGGGCCGGCGACTGTCGAATGTTCGGGACCGGTCCATAGCGACGGCGACGCCGCCCCCGATGGCGGCGACAACGACAAGGCGGCGCTGCACCATCACGGCAATTGCCACGCCGGTACCTTCAGCGTCCCGCAGCGCGGCGCGCTGAGCCTGTTCGCGCTGACGGCGGTCAATCCTGCGACGCTCGTGCAGGTTCGCGGAGCGCCGTCGCGGGCGATCGACCCGGCGTTGCGGCCCCCCGCCGCCTGACGAACGCCACCGGCCGGTCGCGATCGGCCCGACGCAGTTCGTTGGGATATTTCCATCATGCAAATCTGGTTCGCGGCCATCGTGGTCGTGGCGTCCTGTGCCGGTCCGGCCATGGCGCAAACCGCCCCCGCCGATGCGGGGCTGGTCTATACGCTCGATCGGGCGGTCGCGGCGGCGGGCGGTCGCGCACCGTCGATCGACGTCGCCACCGCCGCGATCGATGCCGCCGAACAGGCGCGCGCCGTCGCGGCGCTTCGCCCCAACCCGCAGGTGCAGGCGCAGGTCGAAAACATCGTCGGATCGGGTGCCTATCAGGGACTCCGCAGCGCCGAGACGACGCTCGGCATCGCGATCCCGATCGAACTGGGCGGCAAGCGCAGCGCGCGCGGCGCGGTCGCCGGGGCGCAAGTGTCGCGCACCCGGATCGAGGCGGCGGTCATCGCCGCCGACCTGCGGCTGCGGATCACGCAGATGTATGTCGGCGCACTGGCCGCCGACCGCCGCGTCGCGACCGCGCGCGAACAGGCCCGGATCGCCACCGAAGCACTCCGCGTCGCCACGATCCGGGTCGAGGCCGGCCGCGCCTCACCGCTGGAACGGCAGCGGGCCGAGGTCGCGCGCATCAATGCCGAGGCCGGGGTCGAACGGGTCGAGCGGCTGGCGGCGGCGGCGCGCACCAATCTGGCGCGGCGGACGGGGCAGCCGGTCACTGGCCCGCTCGACGACCGCCTGCTCGATCGCCTGCCCGCCGACGCCCAAGGCCCCGTCGCGTCTGTCCTGCCCGACGGCACGCTCGCGCTGGCGGCGGCGCGGGCCGATATCGCCGTCGCCGATGCCGGCATTCGCCTCGCCCGCGCGGCCCGCGTCCCCGATCTGAATATCGGTCCGGCGATCCGGCGCCTGGAGGCGACCAACGATACCGCCGCGGTCGTCGCCCTGTCGTTGCCGATTCCGCTGTTCGACCGCGGTCGCGCCGCGATCGCGCAGGCCAGCGCCGAACGCAGCCGTGCCGAGGCGCAGGCCCGCGTCACCGCGCTCGACGTGGCCCAGGCGATCACCGATGCGCAGGTGCAGGCCGCCAATGCCGCGACCACCGCGCGCACCGCCGCCGGCCCGGCACTGGCAGCGGCGCAAGAGGCCGCGCGCATCGCCCGTATCGGCTATCGCGAGGGCAAGTTCGGCCAGACCGAATTGCTCGACGTCGAACGCACCCTCGCCGAAACCCGGCTCGCCGCGATCGACGCGCTGGCCGAGTATCAGAATGCCCGCGCGCAGTTGGAGCGTCTGACCGCCCCTGCGCCGCTTGCGGAGAAACCGTGATGAAATCGCGCACGACCCTGGCGCTCGCCTTGCTCCTGTCCGCCTGCAACGCCGCCGACATACCCGCCAACGAAGCGGCACAAGCCGAACATGGCGAGGAACATGGCGGCGAGCATGACGACGCGACCGTCACCCTGACCGCCGAACAGATCGCGCTGGCCGGCGTCGAACTGGCCCGCCCGACCAACGACGGCGCGGCGACGATCGAAATCCCCGCGATCGTCGAGGGCGATCCGCAAGCGACGCAGGTCGTCTCCGCCGCGATCGGCGGACGGATCGTCGCGCTCAACCACAATCTCGGCGAAGCCGTCGCGCGCGGCCAGACCCTCGCCGTGATCGAGAGCCGCGAGGCGGCGCAGATCAAGGGCGAGGTACAGGCCGCCCGCGCCCGCCTGACGCTCGCCAACAGCAATCTCGCCCGCGAACAGCGGCTGTTTGCGCAAAAGGTCACGCCCGAACAGGATCTGATCGCCGCGCGCACCGCCGCGACCGAGGCGCGTATCGCCTTGACACAGGCGAGCGCGATGATGGCCGCGACCGGCGGCGGGGGCGGCAGCCTCAACCGCATCGGCATCGTCGCCCCGATCGGCGGACAGGTGATCGCCCGCCCGGTGGTACTGGGTCAGACCGTCGCGGCGGACGCCGAACTGTTCCGCGTCGCCAACCTGTCGCGAGTCGCGCTGTCGCTCAGCCTGAAGCCCGAAGATGCCAGCCGTATTGCGCCGGGTAATGTCGTCACCGTCACCGCGCCGGGCCGCGAAACGACCGCCCGCATCCGCTTCGTCTCGCCCGCGCTCGACCCCGAAACGCGGCTGGTTCCCGCCATCGCCACGCTCGACAACCGCGGCGGGCAGTGGCGGCTGGGCGAACCGGTGACCGCCGCGATCCGCCTGACCGGCAGCGAAGGCACCGGCGCGATCCGCGTGCCGACCACGGCGGTGCAGACCGTCGAGAATCGCTCGGTCGTGTTCGTCCGCACGCCCACCGGGTTCAGGGCGGTTCCCGTCGAACTCGGCACCGCATCGGGCGGCGCGGTGGTCGTTCGCACGGGGCTGTCGGGCAACGAACAGATCGCCACCACCGGCAGCTTCACGCTCAAGGCCGAACTCGGCAAGGGTGAAGCCACCCATGCGGATCACTGATCGATGATCGCCCGTATCGTCGCATGGTCGGTCGCGCAGCGTTGGCTGGTGCTGCTGCTGACCCTCATCGCCACCGCCATCGGCGCATGGTCGCTCTATCGCCTGCCGATCGACGCCGTGCCCGACATCACCAACAATCAGGTGCAGATCAACGTCCGCGCCCCCGCCCTCTCGCCCGAACTGGTCGAAAAACAGGTCTCGTTCCCGATCGAGACCGCGCTCGCCGGCACGCCGGGCCTCGACTATACCCGCTCCTTGAGCCGCAACGGCTTTGCCCAGATCACCGCCGTCTTCGACGAATCGACCGACACTTATTTCGCGCGGCAACAGGTCGGCGAACGGTTGCAGGGGGTGCAGGAAAGCCTGCCGCCCGGCGTGACCCCGGAAATGGGGCCGATCGCGACGGGCCTTGGCGAGGTGTATATGTACACCGTCCGGCTGCAGCACCGCGGCGACGACCTGCACAAACCCGGCGAGCCCGGCCAGCAACCCGATGGCAGCTATATCACGCCCGAGGGCGAACGGCTGGTCAGCGAAGAGGACAAGGCGACCTATCTGCGCACCGCGCAGGACTGGATCGTCACCCCGCTGCTCAAGACCGTGCCGGGCCTCGCCGGGGTCGATTCGATCGGCGGCTATGCGAAACAGTTCCTCGTCGTCCCCGATATCCAGCGGCTGGCGGCGCTGAACCTGACGCTGACCGAGCTCGGCACCGCGCTGGAACGCAACAACAGCAGCGTCGGCGGCGGCTTCGTCGATCGCGGTGGCGAGGGGCTGGCGGTACGCTCCGACGCGCTGGTGCGCAGCGCCGCCGACCTGTCGCGCATGGTCATCGCCACCCGCGAAGGCGTGCCGATCACGCTCGATCAGGTCGCGACCGTGCGGACCGGGCAGGCGGTGCGGATGGGATCGGCCTCCGAAAACGGCACCGAAGTCGTCGTCGGCACCGCGATCATGCGGATTGGCCAGAACAGCCGGACCGTCGCCACCGCCGTTGCCGACAAGCTCAAATCGATCAACGCCTCGCTGCCGCCCGACGTGGTGGTGCAGCCGGTGCTCGACCGTACCGCACTGGTCAACGCGACCATCGCCACCGTCGGGAAAAATCTTTCCGAAGGCGCGGTGCTGGTCATCGTCGTGCTGTTCCTGCTGCTCGGCAATTTCCGCGCGGCGGTGATCGCGGCATTGGTCATCCCGATCACGATGCTGCTGACCGGGTTCGGCATGTTGCACGCGGGCGTGTCGGCCAATCTGATGAGCCTCGGCGCGCTCGATTTCGGGCTGATCGTCGACGGCGCGGTCATCATCGTCGAGAACGCGATGCGGCGTCTGGCCGACCGGCAACATCACGAAGGCCGGCTGCTGACCACCGACGAACGGCTCGACACCGTGACGGCGGCGGCGCGCGAGATGATCCGGCCATCTGTTTACGGACAGGCGATCATCATCCTCGTCTACCTGCCCTTGCTGACGCTGTCGGGGGTCGAGGGGCGGACGTTCGTGCCGATGGCGCTGACCGTCATCATCGCGCTCGCCTTCGCCTTCGTGCTGTCGCTGACCTTCGTCCCCGCCATGATCGCGCTGTTGCTGTCGCGCCGGATCGAGGAAAAGGACGGCCGGATCGTCACGTGGCTCAAGGCGCGCTACGAACCCGGACTCGACCGCGCGATGAAGCGCCCGTCGCTGACGATCGGTGCGGGCATCGCCAGCCTGATCGTTGCGCTGCTCGCCTTCACCGGGCTGGGGCAGGTATTCCTGCCGCAACTCGACGAAGGCGATCTGCTGATCCAGGCGCTGCGCATCCCCGCGACCTCGGTCCAGCAGAGCCAGGCGATGCAGGTCCCGATCGAACGGATGATGTCGCGACAGCCCGAGGTGCGCTTCGTCTATTCGAAGACCGGCACCGCCGAACTCGCGTCGGACCCGATGCCGCCCAACGCGACCGACATGTTCGTGATCCTGAAACCCCGGTCCGAATGGCCCGACTCCCGTCTGCCCAAGGCCGAACTGGTCGAGCGGATCGAACACGAGCTGTCGAAGATCCCCGGCAATGCCTATGAGATCACCCAGCCGATCCAGATGCGCTTCAACGAACTGATCGCGGGGGTGCGCGGCGACATCGCGGTAAAGGTCTTCGGCGACGATTTCGACGCGATGAACCGCACCGCCGAACAGATCGCCGGCGTCCTGCGCCAGACGAAGGGCGCGGCGGACGTGAAGGTCGAACAGACGACGGGTTTACCGATGCTCGACATCCGCGTCGACCGCATGGCGATGGCGCAGCGCGGCGTCACCGCGCAGGACGTGCAGGACGTCATCACCGCCACCATCGGCGGGCGGCCATCGGGCGTGATCTTCGAAGGTGACCGGCGGGTGCCGATCGTCATCCGCCTGTCCGACAGCCAGCGCGCCGACCTGCAACTGCTGGAGCGCGTGCCGGTGCCGATCGCGGGCGGCGGCAGCGTACCGCTGTCGAGCGTGGCCGAGATCCGCGTCGTCGATGGACCGAACCAGATCAGCCGCGAAAACGGCAAGCGCCGCGTCGTGGTGCAGGCCAATGTCCGCGGCCGCGACGTCGCCTCGGTCGTCGCCGATGCGCAGGAGGCGATCGCGGCGAAGGTCCGCCTGCCCTCGGGCAGCTATCTGGAATGGGGTGGTCAGTTCGAAAACCTCGCCTCCGCCACCGCCCGGCTGAAACTGGTCGTCCCCGCCTGTTTCGTGCTGATCCTGTTGCTGCTGTACGGCGCGCTGCGATCGGTCCTCGATGCGGCGATCGTGTTCACCGGCGTTCCCTTCGCGATGGTCGGTGGCGTGCTGCTGCTCTACGCACGCGGCATCGATTTCTCGGTATCGGCGGCGGTGGGGTTCATCGCGCTGTCGGGGATCGCGGTGCTCAACGGGCTGGTGATGGTCAATTCGATCCAGCAACTGGTCGCCGGCGGCATGGCCCGGGCGGAAGCGGCGCGGACCGGGGCGATGCTCCGCCTGCGGCCGGTCGCGATGACCGCGCTCGTCGCCAGCCTCGGCTTCGTGCCGATGGCGCTCGGATCGGGGGCGGGGGCGGAGGTGCAGAAACCGCTCGCCACCGTCGTCATCGGCGGGCTGATCTCCGCCACGCTGCTGACGCTGTTCGTTCTGCCGACGCTCTATGCCCGGTTCGGCGAACGGCGCGGCATGGCAAATCCCTGACCATTTCGGGCGCGCCGGCACCCCCCGGCGCGCCGATTAGTCGGAGCAGAACAAAAAATAATGGAACCAACATGCCAGTAGCAGTTGGCAACCGAATATAATGTTGCGAGTTTGCTCGCCATGACGACGCAATCCCCTGATGTCGCCGACGTATCCTTTACGTCGCGCCTGCTCCCTCTGGTTTGCGCCTGCGCACAGATCCTCACCCCCCTGCTGCCGATGATCGGCATCGGCCGGACAATCGGCGACCAGTCGAACGCCGTCCGCACGCTGGTCACGCCGGCCGGATGGGCGTTCGCGATCTGGGGGGCGCTCTATACCGGCACCCTGGTGTTCGCATTGTATCAGGCGCTGCCCGCCCAGCGCGACAATGCGCTGATCGCCCGGTTGCGCGGCCCCGCCGCCGGCGCGTTCTTCGGCAACGCGCTATGGGCGGCCTATGTGCAGGTCGCCGGGCTGGGTGTGCCGTCGGTCGCGATCATCCTGTTCACGCTGTTGTGCCTGCTCAAAAGCTATCGCATTCTCGCCGCATGGCCATCGGGCTTCACCACCGGGGAGCGGTGGTGCGCGGTCCTGCCGCTGACCGCACTGGCCAGCTGGCTGACCGTCGCATCGATCGTCAACATCACCGCGACGTTGCGCGCGCACGGCGTCTATTTCGGCGGCGAGACGCCGTTCATCGCCGCGGCGGTGGTGGTCGTCGGTGGCGCGATCGCGTCGGCGGCATTGGTCGCCGGCCGGGGTTGCCCACCCTATGCGCTGGTGTTCTTCTGGGCGCTGTCGGCGATCTGGGGATCGGGCGGCCAGCGATCGGCGCTGGTCGCGATCGGCGTGGTGATCGCCACGCTGCTGGTGCTGATCGGCACCATCACCGGCCTGCGCAATGGCGGTTTCGCCCATTGGCTGGGCCGCGGGGTGCCGCGCGCGACGGACGAAATCCGGAACCGGGCCCGCGTGTGAATCGCGACCGCTCCCGCACCGGCGGGGATAGCCGCCGGCCCGTACCGCCGATGGCATGACGACCCGGCATCCGGCACCCGTGGCGCTACGCCGGCGTCACCCCGCGCGCAGCGGTCCCAGATCGCCCAGTCCCACCGTGCCGCTGGCCATCGCCAGCATCCGGTCGAGCGACACCTTGGCCCGCTGGCGCAAGCCCTCCTCGATCTCGATCCGCGGCGACAGGTCGCGCAGCGCGATATAGAGCTTCTCCAGCGTGTTGAGCGCCATATACGGACAAATATTGCAGTTGCAGTTGCCGTCCGCACCCGGCGCGCCGATAAATTGCTTGTTCGGCAACGCCTTTTCCATCTGGTGGATGATGTGCGGTTCGGTCGCGACGATCAGCGTGTCGCCGGGGAAGTCGGCGGCATAGGCGAGGATGCCGCTGGTCGACCCGACATAATCGGCATGGTCGAGGATGATCGCCGGGCATTCGGGATGCGCCGCGACCGGTGCGCCGGGATGCTGCGCCTTGAGCTTCAGCAACTCGGTCTCGCTGAACGCCTCGTGCACGATGCACACCCCCGGCCAGAGCAACATGTCGCGCCCGGTCTTGCGCATCAGATACCCGCCCAGATTGCGGTCGGGACCGAAGATCACCTTCTGATCGGCCGGCAGCTGCGCCAGAATCTTTTCGGCCGACGACGACGTCACGATGATGTCGGACAGCGCCTTCACCTCGGTCGAACAGTTGATGTACGTCAGCGCGATATGGTCGGGATGCTTGGCCCGGAACGCCGCGAACTGGTCGGGCGGGCAGCTGTCCTCCAGCGAACAGCCGGCATCCATGTCGGGCAGGATCACCGTCTTGTCGGGCGACAGGATCTTGGCCGTTTCCGCCATGAAGCGCACGCCGCAAAACGCGATGACATCGGCATCGGTCGCCGCCGCCTTGCGGCTGAGGTCGAGGCTGTCGCCGACGAAATCGGCAAGGTCCTGAATCTCGGGCCGCTGGTAATAATGGCCGAGGATGACGGCATTGCGCTCACGGCGCAGCCGGTCGATCTCGGCCAGCAGGTCGGTGCCGGTGGGCATGTCGGTGCGCGCGTTCATTGTCGTCTCCTGTGAACCTGCCCGTAGGTCGCGGACCCGTTCGCCGCAAGTCGCTCCTGTGTCGAGACAAGCGCCTCCCCTCCCTGACAAGGGAGGGGCCGGGGGTGGGTCGGCCCGCGAGGGAACGGAAACGCTCTACAACCGGTCTACCCACCCCCAACCCCTCCCTTGTCAGGGAGGGGAGCAAACGTCACCGTCGATTGGCGACGACCTCGGCCGGGTCCGCCGAAACATCCCAACGCTCGTTGTTCCGAACCGCCCGTTCGGCCGGAAAGGTCACCACGACCCGCACATTCCGCTCGCCCGCCGCCGCCAGCGGCGCGGCCAGCAACCGGGCCAGCCCGGCGCGAGCCATTTCACGCGCCTGCGCCAGCCGCTCGGGACTGCGCGCCTCGCGTTCGGCGCGCGTCTGTGCCACCGACGACACCCGCTGCGACAGCGCCGCCGCCGCCTCGCGCGTGACGTACAACCCGTTCGTTTGAATCAGCGTCCGCGCTGCTTCGTCGACGTTCGGCCGCGCCACCGTGACCTCGGGCGCATCGACCACCAGCGTCCGGGTATCGGCCGACCAGCTGAGCTGCCCGTCCCCGATCCCGCCGACATCGACGAAATAATCGACCGAATACGGCATCTTGACCACCTGATCGGACCGCAGCCAGCCAAAGCCGCGGACATCGCTCGCCGTCGCCTGCAACGTGCCCGACAACGACGCGACCTTCAGCGCGCTCGCCCCCGACAGCCGCGCGGTGATGATCCGCGTCACCGCCTGCCCGCTGTCCGGCTCGGTTGTGACGGTATAGCGCTCTTCATAGCGTTGCCACAGCAGCCAACCGCCGACCGCCAATGCCAGCAGCACGACGACCGCGACGACCAGCCGCAGCGCCTGTGGCCTCACCTGCGATGCCATGTCGCGCCCTCCTGCATCACCAATCCACGCCGCTCCATGTCAATCAGATGCGCCAGCACCGACCGCTGCGCCGCACCGACCAGCCCCGGTGCCAGTCCGACATACATCGCCGAAACCATCGTCGGCACGTCGTGCATGCCGCGTTCGATTGCCCGGACGATCTGCCCCTCACGCTGTCGACGATGGCCGAGCATACTGCGCACCAGCCGTTGCGGCGTCGCTACGACGTCACCGTGCGCCGGGTAATAGACGCGATCATCGCGTTCGAGCAGCTTCGACAGGCTCGCCATGTACTCGCCCATGTCGCCATCGGGCGGCGACACGATCGTCGTCGACCAGCCCATGACATGGTCGCCGCTGAACAGCGCACCGCTTTCGGGCAAGGCGAAGGCGAGGTGGTTCGACGTATGGCCCGGCGTCGCCACCGCGACAAGCGTCCACCCGTCGCCCGCCACCGCCTCGCCATCGGCCAGCACCCGGTCGGGGCGATAATCGATGTCGAACGCTGCATCCGAACGCGGCCCCGCATCGTCCATCGTCAGCGGTGCGCAGCCGATGATCCCTGCGCCGGTCCGCTCGGCCAGCGGTGCCGCGCCCGGACTGTGATCGCGATGGGTGTGGGTACACAGGATCGCGGCGACCTCGCGCCCGCCGACCGCTGCGAGGATCGCGTCGAGATGGACGTCGTCGACCGGCCCCGGATCGATCACCGCCACCGCCCCCGTGCCGCCGACCACGAAGCTCTGGGTACCGCTATGGGTGTAGGGCGAAGCATTGCGCGCCAGCACGCGCGTCACCAGCGGTTCGAGCGGCTGGGCGATACCGGGGGGAAATTCGGCCATTGCCTCGGCAGATGGCGGTGCCCCCCCGGTTATGCAACCGCTGCAAACGATATGGGGACCGGCCCGCGGTAAAGCGGCCGGTCCCCTTTCCACCGAACGAACGGGGCAGGACGTTCGGGGAAGCGGTTAATCCTTGTCGTCCATCTCGGCCTGCAATTCGGTCATGCCTTCACGAATGCCAGCCACGGCTTCCCGGCGCTGCTCGGCCGAGAGGCTCAGGTCGGCATCGATCGACACGAGCGCCGCCTTCAACCCCGCCATTGCCGCGCGCAGGCCGGAGGCGGCCGCCACTGCCGCCTGGCGCTCGGCATCCGCACCCTGTACCTCGGCACGGATGCCGGCGGTCGCCGCCCGGCGACTGGCGGCTTCGGCCTGACGCTCGGCAAAGGCGGCGGAGCGCTCGGCAAACGCTGCGTCGCGGGCGGCGAAGGTCGCGATCTGCCGCACCCGGTCCTTGCAGACGATGATTTTGGTCCGCCCGTTCTCCGTACGGGTGATCGTGGTCTCGCGGTTGCCGCCGGGCGTGCCGCCGATGCCGCAATTGGCATTGGCGATCTCGGGAATCTCGGTCAGGCTCTCGCTCAGCACCTTGTCGTCCTCGCCGATCTGACGGATCACGATCTTGCGGACCTGCCCGTCGCGAACCGGGGAGACGGGCGGCACCGCGACTGGCCCAGCCGGCCCAGCCGGAAGTGCAGGCTGCGCCGGGGCCGCCTGTGCCGGCACGATCGCCGCGACCGGGGCGAGCACCGCCGCCGCCTTCTCCTCGACTGCTGCGATCTCGACGCCCGTCGCATCCTCCATCTTGCCGCGCAGCGTCTCGGCCGCCTGCGTCCCCGACGCGGTGATCCCCAGCCCCAGCACGGCCAGCGCCAGCGTCGCCCCCCCGGCGATCCGCTTGGTGGCGGGCGACATCACCCGATGCTTCGACAACATGACAAGCCTCCCTTTCAGTTCATGGACGCCGTGCAGGTGGCAGGCGGCCGACAGCCCCTGCCCATGCGCGGATTTGACGATGGCGGTGGCATAGGCGTGGCGGACGCCGGGCGTGGCGCGGGCCAGCACCATCGCGTCGCACGCCATCTCCTGATCGGCGCGGAAGGCCCGAAAAGCGCGCCACGCGACCGGATTGAACCAGTGGCACCCCAGCACGACCAGCGCGACCCAGTTGGCGAGCAGGTCGCCGCGCGCATGATGGCCCAGCTCGTGCGCCAGCGCCAACGCCTGTTCGCGCTCGTCATAGCGTTCGCGGAAATCGACCGGCATCGCGACGTAGCGGTGCACCACGCCGAAGGCGAGCGGCCCGGCGGCATGGCGCGTCTCGATCATCTTGACGTGGCCGTTCGCCACCCCCTTCGCCCGCCCCGACGCCAGCACCTTCGCACAGAAACGACGATGCTGGACGACATGCCAGGTGACGAACGCGACCGCGCCCAGAAACCACAAGGCGATGATTGCCAGCGGCACATCGGCCATGCCCCAGCCCTGTGGCAGTGCCGGCACCTCGGCGACGGGCACGCCCAGCATGATGAAGCCCGGCTCGGTCGCGGCACCGATCGGCGCGATATCGACCGGCCGCCACGCATCGGGAATCGGCGGCAGGATCATGCGCAGCGCCGGCAGCGCCCACAGCGCATAGGCCGCTTGCGGACCGAACCGCCGCGCGACCGGACCGCGCAGCATCAGCACCAGCAACATCAGCAGCGTCGCCGCCGCGATCGTTTCCACCGCCCATCCGATCATTGTTTCAGCGCCTTTAACAGAGCCTCGATCTCGTCGATTTCCTTCGCGCTCAACTGGTCGCGTTCGGCCAGATGCGCGACCAGCGGGGTCAGGCTGCCACCGAACAACCGGTCGATGAACTTCTGCGATTCCCCCGCGACATATTCCTCACGCGCGACCAGCGGGCGATAGCGGTAGCGCCGCCCATCCTCCTCCGCGCCGATCACGTCCTTGGCGAGCAGCCGGCCGAGCAGCGTCTTGACGGTGTTCGCGCTCCAATCGCGCAGCGGGGCAACACGTTCGACCACCTCCTGCGCGGTGAGCGGGTTCTTGTCCCAGAGCACTTCCATGACGGCATGCTCGGCATCGCTGATTCGTTCGGCCATGAATGTTGACTACACCCGTGGTCGTAACGTTTACAAGTGTAATTTACAGGCGTTTCCAAACCTGTCGGAACGGCTTACACTTCGCACCCGTGGTGGAGCCGGATTAACCGCACCGCCCCGCCGAAATCGGCATTTTCCGGAACTGGCACGCGACCTGCACGGTTACCGGCACCCGATGCGTTCGCGCTTCAATCGGGCGGGCCGGCCCCTGCCGGTCCGCCCACCCGGGTCCGGCGATACCGTACCAAACCGCGTCGCACCCGCCGCTTTCCGGCACGGAAACCGCAATATTCCGCCAGTTTCGCCGATGTACTTGGTACTATAGTGCATATGTACCTGGGATACATCCAAGTTCAGCATGGTTAATTCCGCTTCTACAGGGGAAATATCATGCGGATCGCAAGCATTGTCGTGGCTTCCACGGCAATAGGATTGTCGCTGTCAGGTTGCGTAAACCCGTCGGCGCGGATCGCGTCGTCACTGGAAGGCTATGGGTTCCAGCCCGATCAGTCGCAATGCGTCGGCGACCGGCTCGAAGCCAATTTGTCGCTCGGCCAGTTGCAGCAACTGGGGCGCGCTGCCCGTGCCGCCCGCGAAGGCGACACCACGCCCGGCCGGCTGACCGTCAGCGACTTCGTCCGCGCCGCCGCTGCGGTCAAGGACCCGAAGGTCCCGCTGGAAGTCGCTCGCGCCGCTGCCGGATGCGGCGTCCTCACCAATCCGCCGGCGCTCTGACGCCCTACCATATTGGAAATCGTCATGAACGACGTAACCTATGCGGGCGGCACCGTCGTGTCGCACGGCCGTGAATTCGGCTCGCAACTGCTTTTCTACGCCGGACAATGGGGTCCGCGCATCCTTGCCGCGCTGGTCATCCTCGGTGTCGGCTGGCTGATCGCGCGCGGCATCAAATGGGGTGTCGCCAAGCTGGTGAACCGCACCCCGCTGGCGCGTCACGCCAACGAACCGGGCCATGGCGAACGCCATCCCGACAGCATCGGCGCACAGGTTGGCGACGCCGCCTATTGGGTCGTACTGCTGGTCACGCTGTTCCTCGCCGTCCAGCCGCTGGGCCTGACCGGCGCGACCGGCCCGCTCGGCGACATGCTGCGCGGCTTTGGCCAGGCGGTGCCGCACATCATCGGGGCCAGCCTGATCTTCTTCCTCGGCTATGTCCTTGCAAAGGTCGCGCGCAAGGCCGTGGAGGCGGTCGTGACCGCCAGCCATGTCGAACGGCTGTCGTCGCGCCTTGGCGACGCGACGCCCGCCGATCCGGCGATGCTCGCCCGGACGCTGGGTGCGATCGTCTTCGCGCTCATAATCATTCCGGTGGCGATCGCCGCGCTCGATACGTTGAACATCGCCGCGATCTCGCAACCGGCGACGGCGATGCTGCGCATCATCCTCGACGCCATCCCGCATGTCATCGCCGCCGCACTGATCCTCGCCGTAGCGTATGCGATCGGCAAGTTCGCCCAGCGCCTGCTGACCCAGTTCCTCGGCACCACCGGCTTCGACCGCGCGATCGGCGCGACAGGGCTGTGGCAGCAGGCGACCAGCGACTCGGCGGGCAGCACTGCCGGGTTCCGGCCATCGAAGCTGGTCGGCAACGGCGTCTTCGTCGCCGTGCTGATCTTCGGGTTGATGGAGGCGTTCCGCCAGCTCAGCTTCGACTATGGTTCGCAGATCATGGCCGAAGTGCTGACACTGTTCGGACAGGTCGTGTTCGGATCGGTCATCATCTTTGCCGCGGTCGTCATCGCCCGTCTGATCGGCCATGCGATCGAACGCAGCGGCGACGGGGGGGCGCGTGCCGCCGCCCCGGTCGTCCGGATCGCGATCATCGTGCTGGGCACCGCGATCGGCCTGCGCTTCATGGGGCTGGCCGACGACATCATCAACATGGCGTTCGGCCTGTTGTTCGGTGCGGTCGCGGTCGCCTTCGCCCTCGCCTTCGGTCTGGGCGGGCGCGAACCGGCCCGCCGCGCGGTCGCCCGGCTGCTCGACCGGGACGACAAATCCGCCCGCGACACCGCCCGTCCGGCCGATCCGGCCGCGACCGGCGAGCGCCCGGACTATTCCGACCGCTTCAATCAAGGAGACGACCTATGAACACCGACACCCTGACCGGAACCGCGACCGACCTTGGCGGCAAGCTGAAGGAAGGCATCGGTGCCGCCACCGGCGACAAGACGTTGCAGAGCCAGGGCGAGGCCGACCAGCTCGGCGGCAAGGTCCAGCAGACCTATGGCGAAGCGAAGGACGTGGTCGAGGATACGATCCGCCCGGTGATCGACTATGTCCGCCAGTTCGTCCGCGAACGCCCGTTCGCTTCGGCGGCACTGGGCGGCGTGCTCGGCATCGCGCTCATCAACACCCTGCGCGGCAAATAACCGGGAAGGGCGGGGGTCGCCGCGATACCCCGCCCGCCTGCCATCGCCATCATCGCACTGTAAGGACACATGACATGACCGACGATATCGGCATCCGTCCCCGTCCTGTCGCCGCCGCCCGGCGGCTCGCCGCCGAAGCGTTCGGCACCTTCTGGCTGGTCGTCGGCGGCTGCGGTGCCGCCGTCCTCGCCGCGGGCAGCAACGTGCCCGGATCGATCGGGCTGCTCGGCGTCTCGCTCGCGTTCGGCCTGACCGTCTTCACCATGGCGTTTGCGGTCGGCTTCATTTCCGGCGGCCATTTCAATCCGGCGGTCAGCGTCGGGCTGGCCGTTGCCGGCCGCTTCCCGGCGCGCGACCTGCCGCTCTACATCGTCGCGCAGCTGATCGGTGCGACGCTGGGGGCCGGCGTCGTGGCGCTGATCGCGGCGGGGCAGCCCGGCTTCGACCTCGTGTCCAGCGGTCTTGCCGCCAATGGCTATGGCGCGCACTCGCCCGGAAATTATTCGATGACCAGCGCGTTCGTCATCGAAGCGTTGCTGACCGCCGGCTTCCTGCTGGTCATCATCGGCGCGACCGACGCGCGATCGGCGGCTCCGTTCGCTCCCTTGGCGATCGGTCTGGCGCTGACGCTGATCCACCTGATCTCGATTCCCGTGACCAACACCTCGGTCAATCCGGCGCGCAGCACCGGTCCGGCGCTGTTCGTCGACGGCTGGGCCCTGTCGCAGCTCTGGCTGTTCTGGGTCGCCCCGCTGGCCGGTTCGGTCGTCGCCGGCCTCGCCGGTCGCTGGCTCTTCGCCCACCAGTCGCGCGACCAGTCGCCCGGCCCGATCGGCGACATGCCGATCGAACGGATGGTCGAACGCGACCGCGCCGAACGATAAGCCAACTCGACACGAACAGGCCCGACCGCATCACCACGCGGCCGGGCCTGTTTCCTCATGCGGCACCACACAGAGCCGCAAGACCGTCCGGAACCGGAGGGCGTGGCTTACGCCGCCTTGTCGCCGCCCAGCAATTCGGCCAGCTCGCCGCTCTCGTACATTTCCATCATGATGTCCGACCCCCCGACGAACTCGCCATTGACGTACAGCTGCGGGATGGTTGGCCAGTCCGAATAGGCCTTGATGCCCTGCCGGATGCCCTGATCCTGCAACACGTCGACGCTTTCGAACTGGGTGTTCAGGTGGTTCAGGATCGCCACCGCCCGGCTCGAAAAGCCGCATTGCGGGAACAGCGGGCTGCCCTTCATGAACAGCACCACCGGGTTGCTCTGCACCACCGCATCGATGCGGGCGTTGGTATCGTCGGTCATCGTCATATCCTTCTCGTCGCCCGGCGGGCGCGTCATGCCTGTGGAGTGGGGACGCCGGTCGTCAGTTGCAATGCGTGCAATTCACCGCCCATCCGCTCGCCCAGCGCCGCATAGACCGCGCGCTGTTGTGCGATACGCGGTTTCCCACGGAAACTCTCCGACACGACCCGTGCCGCATAATGGTCGCCATCACCCGCCAGATCGGTGATCTCGACCACCGCATCGGGGATGGCGGCGACGATCAGCGCCTCGATCGCCTGAGCCTCCATCGGCATTACATGCTCTCCAGCAGCTGCCGGCGGGCTTCGACCGCGCAATCGGCCATCGCCTGGCGAATGTCCGACTCGCCACAATCGACCCCGGCGGCGGCCAGATCGGATATCAGCTTGCGGATCACGTCCTCGTCGCCGACTTCCTCGAAATCGGCCTGCACCACCGACGTCGCATAGGCGTCGGTTTCGGCCGGGGTCAGTTCCATGCGTTCGGCGGCCCATTGGCCGACCAGCTTGTTACGCCGCGCGGTCACGCGAAACGCCATTTCCCCGTCACGGGCGAATTTGGCTTCGAAAGCGCGCTCCCGGTCGTCGAACGTCGTCATGGCAATCCCCTAATGGTCCCTCCCCCGCGAGATAGGACGCAGCCGGGTTCCGCGCAACGGCGTCTCGATTCTGGGCGATTCCAGCTCGGAAGAAGAAGGGGTTCACGTGGAGGCGCGGAGGAAGGAGCAGGGAGATCAATGCGCGCAAAGGCGCAAAGGACGCAAAGGGATGGCCATTGTCGCAATCGCCCGCCGCGCCAGCGGCCTTTGGCTTTCAGGGCAACAGGGCGAGAGGCTTCGCCAGACATGCTGCGATCATCGCGCCCCCAACGCCTCTGCGCCTCTGCGCCTCTGCGCCTCTGCGCGAAAAAACACCTTCTTCTGCGCCTTCGCGTGAACCGAATCTACGGCACCACCACCAGCTTCCCGATAACATTACGTGCCGCCAGCGCCGTGATCGCCTCACCCCCGCGCTCCAGCGGAAACACCCCCGTCACCTTCGGGGCGATCGCTCCCTCGTCCCACAACCGGAACAGCGTCGCCACATGTGCCGCATTCGCCGCCGGATCGCGCATCGCGAACGCGCCCCAGAAGACGCCGCATACATCGCAACTCTTCAGTAGCGTGAGATTGAGCGGCAGCTTCGGTATCCCCGCCGGGAACCCGACGACCAGATAGCGCCCTTCCCACCCGACGCTGCGCAGCGCCGGTTCGGCATAGTCGCCGCCGACCGGATCGAACACGATGTCCGCCCCCTGCCCGCCGACCGCTGCCTTGAACACATCCGCCAGCGCCTTCGACGCATCCTTGTCGAGCGGCGCGTGAGGGTAGACGACGACCTCGTCCGCCCCCGCGCTCCGCGCCGCTGCCGCCTTTTCCTCCGAAGACACCGCCGCGACCACCCGCGCCCCGAACGCCTTGCCCAGCTCGATCGTCGCCAGCCCGACCCCGCCCGCAGCCCCCAGCACCAGCAACGTCTGCCCCGCGGCGATCCGCCCGCGATCGACCAGCGCGTGGATCGCCGTGGCATAGGTGAGCAACAGCGCCGCACCATCTTCGAAACTGCGGTCCGGTGGCAGGCGGTGAAGCGCGGCGGCGGGCAGCGCCAGTTTCCCGACCATCCCGCCATGGCCGGTGACCGCGATCACCCGGTCGCCGACCGCCCAACCCGCGACACCCTCGCCGACGCTCTCGATCACACCCGCCACCTCGCCCCCCGGCGCGAACGGGCGCGGCGGGCGGAATTGGTAGCGATCCTCGATGATCAGGACGTCGGGATAGTTGACCGCACAGGCGCGGACGGCGACGACGACCTGCCCCTTGCCCGCCACCGGCTCCGGCAATTCGCCGATCGCAAGCGTATCAGGCCCGCCCGGCTCCTTCGACAGCAACGCCCGCATCACCGCTTCTCCCATTGAGCCACGGTCGGGCATTCGCCGCGCCGGACTCATATTTCGAAATCGCGGTATCTTGTGCCAGCGTCATGCCGATCTCGTCCAGCCCTTCCATCAGGCACCGGCGACGAAACGGATCGAGGTCGAAGGTGAAGCGATCCTGATACGGCGTGGTGACGGTCATCGTCTCCAGATCGACCGCGATCGGCTGATCCTTCGCCACCTCGACCAGCCGGTCGATCGCCGCTTGCGGCAGCACGACCGTCACGATCCCGTTCTTGATCGCATTCCCGGAGAAAATGTCGGAAAAGCTTGGTGCGATCACCGCCTTGACGCCCATGTCGCCCAGCGCCCACGCGGCATGTTCGCGGCTCGACCCGCAACCGAAATTCTCGCCTGCGATCAGGATCGGGCTGCCGGCATAGCGCGGATCGTCGAAGATATTGCCGGCTTCCGCCCGCACGCTCTCGAACGCGCCCTTGCCCAGCCCCTCGCGCGTCGTGGTCTTCAGCCAGTGCGCCGGGATGATGATGTCGGTGTCGATATTCTTGGCGCCCCATGGATAGGCGCCACCCTCGACCTGCGTGATCGCTTCCATCCTACGCTCCGTCGCGTGGCACGACCGGCTTCGCCACTGCCGGCCGCACGCTCGACGCATAAGCCGCCGCGACTCCGCTCAGCACCGCGCCCGCGATCAGCGCCATCAACACCTTCTTCATACGCCTTGCTCCGTCACCAGTTCGCGGACATCGGCCAGCCGCCCGGTCACCGCCGCCGCCGCCGCCATCGCCGGCGACAACAGGTGCGTCCGTGCGCCCGGCCCCTGCCGCCCTACGAAATTGCGGTTGCTGGTGGAAGCGCAGCGTTCGCCCGGCGGCACCTTGTCCGGGTTCATCGCCAGGCACATCGAACAGCCCGGTTCGCGCCATTCGAAGCCCGCTTCGGTAAAGATGCGGTCGAGCCCCTCGGCCTCGGCCTGTCGCTTGACCAGCCCCGATCCCGGCACGACCAGCGCCTGCTTGATGCCGCCCGCGACATGGCGACCCTTCACGACGCTGGCGGCGGCGCGCAGATCCTCGATCCGGCTGTTGGTGCAGCTGCCGATGAAGATATAGCTGACCGGTACATCCTGCATCCGCGTGCCCGGCGTCAGCCCCATATAATCGAGCGATTTCTGCGCGGCGACGCGCTTGCTGGCATCGGCGAAGCTGTCGGGCGACGGCACCACGCCGGTGATCGGCACGACATCCTCGGGGCTGGTGCCCCAGGTCAGCGACGGGGCGATGTCGCTGGCGTGCAACTGGACAACGCGATCGTACCGGGCATCGGCGTCGGTCGGCAGCGTCCGCCAGTAATCGACCGCCCGGTCCCAATCGGCCCCGGCCGGGGCCATCGGCCGCCCCTTCAGATACGCGAAGGTCGTCTCGTCGGGCGCGATCAGCCCGGCGCGCGCCCCGCCCTCGATCGACATGTTGCTGATCGTCAGCCGCCCCTCGACCGACAGGCCGCGAATGACCTCGCCGGTATATTCGACGACATAGCCGGTGCCGCCCGCCGCGCCGATCTTGCCGATGATCGCCAGCACGACGTCCTTGGCCGACACGCCATAGCCCAGCGTCCCGTCGACGCGGATTTCCATCGTCTTCGATTGCTGCAGCAACAGCGTCTGCGTCGCCAGCACATGTTCGACCTCGCTGGTGCCGATCCCGAACGCCAGCGCGCCCAGCGCCCCGTGCGCGCTGGTATGGCTGTCGCCGCACACCAGCGTCGTTCCCGGCAGGGTAAAGCCCTGTTCCGGCCCGACGACATGGACGATGCCCTGCGCCGCCGCCGTCGCGTCGATATAGCGGATGCCGTATTCGGGCGCGTTCTTCTCCAGCGCCGCCAGCTGGCTGGCACTGGCCGGATCGGCGATCGGCAGGCGGTTGCCCTGTGCGTCGACCCGTGCCGTCGTCGGCAGGTTGTGATCGGGCACCGCCAGCGTCAGGTCGGGCCGCCGCACCCGCCGTCCGGCGGCGCGCAGGCCCGCAAACGCCTGCGGACTGGTGACTTCATGGACGAGATGCCGGTCGATATAGATCAGGCAAGTGCCGTCATCGCGGCGTTCGACGACATGGTCGTCCCAGATCTTCTCGTACAGGGTTTGCGGACGGTTGCTCATGGCCGCGCGTTAACCGAAAATAGTCGTCAACAAAAGGCCGCACGACATTTTATTACCGATATCCCCGGACTGCATAAGGGCGCATCGAGCCTGTGGAACAGTAGGAAAAGGTTGGTTCACGCGAAGGCGCGAAGACGCGAAGGGAGAAAAGAGAATTCGCGCAAAGGCGCAGAGGACGCAGAGAGGTTGGGGACGTGGCGGTCACCGCCTGTCCGGCGAAGCCTCTCTTCCTTTTGCCGCAAGCACCGAACGCCGTTGTCGCGGCGGACTTTATCGCAAACGCAGTGCTTTGCGCCCTTCGCGCTTCTGCGCGAACGAATTCTGCTACTTCTTCCTCCGCGTCTCCGCGCCTCCGCAAGAAACCCCTCTTCTTACCCAGCGCCCACCGCGAACGTCACCCCAGCCTTCCCGCAAAGGACGTCCGTGGCGAGGCGAGGCTACCCCTCGTACGCGGCCGTCGTCTTCGCCCGAACCTCGTCCGCGCTCACCCCCGGTGCACATTCGATCAGCCGGAACGGGCTGTCATGGTCGGCCCGCTGGAACACCGCCAGATCGGTGACGATCATGTCCACCACGTTGCGCCCGGTCAGCGGCAGGGTGCATTCGGGGATGAACTTCGGATCGCCGTTCTTGGACGTGTGTTCCATCACGACGATGATCTTCTTGACCCCGGCGACCAGATCCATGGCCCCGCCCATGCCCTTCACCATCTTGCCCGGAATCATCCAGTTGGCGATGTCGCCGGCTTCCGACACCTCCATCGCGCCCAGCACGGTCAGGTCGATATGCCCGCCGCGGATCATCGCGAAGCTGTCGGCGCTGCTGAAATAGGCCGATTGCGGCAATTCGCTGATCGTCTGCTTGCCGGCGTTGATCAGGTCGGGGTCCTCCTCGCCGGCATAGGGGAACGGGCCGATGCCCAGCATGCCGTTTTCCGACTGCAACGTCACCTCGACGCCATCCGGGATGTGATTCGCGACCAGCGTCGGGATGCCGATCCCCAGATTGACGTAGAATCCGTCCTTCAGCTCGCGCGCGGCACGCGCCGCCATTTCATCGCGGGTCCAGGCCATGCGGTTACTCCTTGCGCGCGCCGGGATCGGTCCAGCGCAGATCATTGGGGAAAACATCGTCGAAATCACCGGCCAGCGCGGTGCCATAGACCGGGTTGGGCAGCACGAACCAGCCATTGCCCCATAGCGGGGCGATGGCCGGCGAATCGGCGGCGGCGCGACGCTCGACCGGTTTCAGCCCGGTGTTGAACAGGTCGCTGAAATCGCCCAGCTGATCGCCGACCAGCGCCACGACGCAGTATCGGCTGGCGATCAGCGCCCGCCGCGCATCCTTGCCCGACCCGCCCGGCGCGTCCCCCTTCAGGAACAGCGTCTCGCCGTGCTTGGCGGGGCCGAGGCCCGCGCGGTTCAGCACGCCTTCGGTGAACTCGGCGGTCGCGGCGTTGCGGTTGGTGTTGAACACCACGGTCACCCCCGCCGCGCGCAGTGCCGCCAGCCCTTCGACCGCGCCCGGCACGGCGCGGGTCGCGCGCCCGTCCGATCGCTCCCACCGTTCCCAGCGCGCGGCATCATAGCCAAGGCCGCCGCGCGCATCCGAATATTCATACCCGGTGTTCAGCAGCACGGTTTCGTCGACATCGAACACGACCGCCGGCTTGCCGGTGCAGGGCCACTGCGCCGGCTGCGCGAGCGTCGCATTGGCGGCAAGGACCGCCGACAACGGCATCCGCCGGAGCGTCGTCCGGTCGCGCAGATACTGGTTCACATAGCGGACCAGCCCGGCATAGGCCTGCCGGCTAGCCGCCGCCGCCTCCCCCGACCCATAGAGATACTGCATCCCCGCCGGCACGCCCGACACGGTCGCCAGCGCGACCGGCGCGGCGGACTGGTTGCCCACCGCAACGACGCAGCCCGACAGCGCGAAGGCAGCGAAACCGACGGTAAGCGCGCGGCTCACCACACTCGTCACCCCGGACTTGATCCGGGGTCCCGCTTCTTCTTCCACAGCGGGAGAGTAGCGGGACCCCGGATCAAGTCCGGGGTGACGCAGTGAGAGGGCGAGTGCCCCGCCCCCACCCGTATCCCCGCGGAGGCGGGGATCCAGAGCCAAAGGTACCGCCGGCAGTGACCCGCAATCCTGGATTCCCACCTTCGCGGGAATACGGAAAGACCACAACCCCATCAGACCCGCTCCCGCACCGTGCGGAATTCGATCTGCTTGTCATAGGGCGCGCCGACGATCATCCGCTTCACATAGATGCCCGGCAAATGGATCGCATCGGGGTCGAGCGACCCGACCGGCACGACTTCCTCGACTTCGGCCACGCAGAAATTGGCGGCGGTCGCCATCGGCTGGTTGAAATTGCGCGCGGTCTTGCGAAAGATCAGGTTGCCGGCCTCGTCGGCCTTCCACCCCTTGATGATCGACAGGTCGGCGCGAATACCGCGTTCGAGGATATAGTCTTCCGGTCCATTTGGGCCATCGAACTGCTTCACTTCCTTGCCTTCGGCGATCAGCGTGCCGACCCCGGTCTTGGTATAGAAGCCCGGAATCCCCGCCCCGCCCGCGCGACAACGTTCGGCCAGCGTCCCCTGCGGACAGAATTCGACCTCCAGCTCGCCCGACAGATACTGCCGTTCGAACTCCTTGTTCTCACCGACATAGCTCGAAATCATCTTGGCGACCTGCCGGCTGCGCAACAGCTTGCCCAGACCCTGTCCGTCGATTCCGGCATTGTTGCTGGCGATGGTCAGCTTCTGGACGCCCGACGCCTCGATCGCGTCGATCAGCCGTTCGGGAATGCCGCACAGGCCGAACCCGCCCGCGCAGATCGTCATCCCGTCGTGGAGCAATCCCTCCAGCGCCGCCTCGGCACTCGGGTACAGCTTGTTCACTCGCTCTCTCCCAACTGGTCGCGTCGCCGATGTCGCAGGGTCGACCGGGCGGGTCAAGAACCTGAACCGCCCTTCAACTTCGCCGCCCGCTCTGGCGTCGACCGGTGGCCCGCGATAGCGTGGGGCCATGACAACTCCACGACCCGGCGGCCGCATCCTCGTCGATGCCCTTGTCACTTATGGCTGCGACCGCATCTTCCACGTCCCCGGCGAAAGTTTCCTCGCCGTCCTCGACGCGCTGCACGACACGCCCGCGATCGATCTGGTCACCTGCCGGCAGGAGGGCGGGGTCGGCTTCATGGCCTGTGCCGATGCGGTGCTGACCGGCCGGCCGGGCGTCGCGTTCGTCACGCGCGGCCCCGGTGCCACCAACGCCTCGATCGGCGTGCATGTCGCGATGCAGGATTCGATTCCGATGCTGCTGTTCATCGGCGACGTCGATCGCGGAATGCGCGACCGCGAAGGATTTCAGGAGGTCGATTTCCTGACGATGTTCGCCCCGCTCGCCAAGCTGGTGCTGCGCATCGACGATCCCGCGCGCATCCCCGAATATATCGCCCGCGCGTGGCGCACCGCCACTTCCGGCCGTCCGGGGCCCGTGGTGATTGCGCTGCCCGAGGATATGCTGGTTGAGGAAGCGGTGGCGGTCGACCGCCCGCCGCTAGCGAAACTCGAAACGATGCTCGACCCCGCCAACTTCGGTGACCTGCTCGACCGATTGCGCCGGGCCGAACGTCCGGTCGCGATCGTCGGCGGTGCCGGCTGGGACAAGGCGACCGGTGCCGCCTTTGCCGCCTTCGCCAAGCAATGGGGCATCCCCGTCGCCGGTGCCTTCCGCCGACAGGACGCCATCGCCAACGACACGCCCGCATGGGCCGGCAATCTCGGCTACGGCCCGTCGCCCAAACTAGTCCAGCGGATCAAATCCGCCGACCTGCTGCTGGTCGTCGGTGCCCGCCTCGGCGAAGCCACCACCGACGGCTATACGCTGGTGACCCCCGACCATCCCGGCCAGACGCTGATTCACGTCCACCCCGACCCGGCCGAGCTCGACCGTGTCTACCGCGCCGACCTCGCCATCGTCGCCGACCCGTTCGCCTTCGCCGACATGCTGACCCAAGCCGAACCGCCGACGCAACCCGCGCCCGCCGCTGCCGAAGCCCATGCCGAATGGCTGGCATGGTCGACCCCCGCCCCCCGCGACGTGACCCTCGACCTCGGCCAATGCGTCGCGGCGATGCGCGAGCGCCTCTCCGGCCACGACACGATCATCTGCAACGGCGCAGGCAATTTCTCGGGCTGGTGGCATCGCTACTGGCACTATGGCTGGTCGGGCACGCAGCTCGCCCCGACCTGCGGCGCGATGGGCTATGGCGTCCCCGCCGCCGTCGCCGCCGCCTTGCGCGAACCCGACAAACTGGCGGTCGCGATTGCCGGCGACGGCGACTTCCTGATGAACGGACAGGAACTCGCCACCGCCGTCCAGACGCAAGCAAACCTGCTCGTCATCCTCGTCGACAATGGCGGCTACGGCACGATCCGCATGCATCAGGAACGCGAATATCCCGCACGCCTCAGCGGCACCGCGCTTCACAACCCCGACTTCGCGGCGCTGGCCCGTGCCTATGGCGCGTGGTCCGAAACCGTCGAGACGACCGACCAATTCGCCCCCGCCCTCGACCGCGCGCTGGCGCGGACCGGTGTCCGCCTGCTCCACTGCAAGACCGAGATCGAGATCATCACCCACAGCACGACGATCGCCGCCATCCGCAATCGTTAACCTCGCCCGCTGCGGTACCCCGGACCATGCGGGATCGACATTCAGTTCGCTGCGCGTAAGGAATAGCGTTCCATCCCCTTTCGTCACTCCCGCGCAGGCGGGAGTCCATATACGCCAGCGTCGCGGATCGAGCCGAACCGTTGGCGTTTATGGATTCCCGCCTGCGCGGGAATGACGAAATTCCGTGGTTATCGCTGAAGGTCGATCGGCCCTAGTTCGAGACCTCTGCAACCGTCGCGCGTCGAGGCGACCCCCCCCGTACCCCCGCGCAGGCGGGGGTCCAGAGCCAAGCGAAACAACCACTTGCGCTTGTGACACTGGCCCCCCGCCTGCGCGAGGGTACGCTGATGGATCAGCGATCGCGACCTTTGCAGGGATCGCGAACACATCCGGCCTGACGGTCATGAACCTCTGTCGGCCCACCCGGACCCGCGTCGGGCAGCAATTCCGATCGAACCGTTCGATCACACCGCCCCAACGCTACTCCACATCCGTCGCCAGCCGGTTCAGCCATGCCTGCGCCTGCTTGCGCTCACCGACCGCCTGCGGTCCGACCGGCCCGCGCGATTTGAGAAATTCGTGGTGCAAGGCGAAGGGCGGCATCCCCAGCTGCTCGCGCATCGCGTCGATCTCCTCGCCGATCTGGACCAGTTCGTCGACGACCGGGGCGATCGCCGCGCGGGTGCGGCGATCGCGGGTGTGATCGAACAGCCCCTGCCTGCCCGACGCCGCCGCCGTCAGTGCCGCGATCAGCGCATCGCGATAGTCGCCCTCGCGCTCGACGCGCAACGTTTCGGTACGGGCAAGTCGATCCGCTCTGGCCATCCCCGTTCCTATCGCGTCCGCGGCCGACCCGCAACGCGCGGCCTGCCGCAACCCGACGCCTCCGAAAACGAAAAGAGCCGCCCCGGTTTCCCGGAGCGGCCCTGTCGCACCATCCGCCAACTACCCGGCGGTACGCGGTGCGGATCGGCTCAGATCTTGTCGCCGAGCGCGCCCTTGACGCTGCCCTTGACGTCCTGTCCGGTGCCCTTGGCCTGCTGGGCCTCGCCTTCGGCTTCCAGACGCTCGTTGTCGGTCGCCTTGCCTACGGCTTCCTTGACGTTCCCGGCGATCTTGTTGCCGGTGGCGGCGAGCTTGTCGGTGAGTTCACCCATGAAAGGCTCCTGTAGGTTGGCGAGGTTTCCCTCGTTGGATTGCGATTATACAAAGCGCAACCGCACCCACCGGTTCCATTAAACTTACTTCATATCAGGCCCGCCAGCGGGCTCGACGGATCGGCATAGCGCCGCCGCTGCATCCGGCCCGCCAGATAACCCATGCGCCCCGCCTCGACCGCGGCCTTCATCGCGCGGGCCATCAGCACCGGGTCCCTGGCCTCGGCGATGGCGGTGTTCATCAGCACACCGTCGCAGCCCAGCTCCATCGCCACCGCCGCATCGGACGCCTGTCCGACACCGGCATCGACCAGCACCGGCACCTTCGCCCCCTCGACGATCAGGCGGATCGTCACGAGGTTCTGGATGCCCAGCCCCGACCCGATCGGCGCGCCCAGCGGCATGATCGCGACCGCGCCCGCATCCTCCAGCCGCTTGGCCGCGATCGGATCGTCGACGCAATAGACCATCGGCAGGAAACCCTCCTTGGCCAGCACCTCGGTCGCGCGCAGCGTCTCGACCATGTCGGGATACAGCGTCCGTGCCTCGCCCAGCACCTCCAGCTTGACCAGGTCCCAGCCGCCCGCCTCGCGCGCCAGCCGCAGCGTGCGGATCGCGCTGTCGGCATCGAAGCAGCCGGCAGTGTTGGGCAGGTAGGTGACCTTCTTGGGATCGATAAAGTCGGTCAGCATCGGTGCCTTGGGGTCGCTGACGTTCACCCGGCGCACCGCGACCGTGACGATCTCCGCGCCCGACGCCGCGACGGCGGCGGCATTCTGTTCGAAATCCTTGTACTTGCCGGTGCCGACGATCAACCGCGAGGTGAAGGTGCGGCCCGCCACGCTCCACGTATCGGCCGACGCCGCGACCGGCTGATGATCGCCACCGCCAACGAAATGCACGATCTCCAGCTCGTCGCCGTCCTCGACCTTCACGTCCTTCAGCGTCGAACGCGGCACCACTTCCAGATTGCGCTCGACCGCCACCTTTTCGGCGACCAGCCCGATCTGCGCGGCCAGCTCGGCGATGGTCAGCCCGTCGCGAACCCGCATGTGATCGCCGTTGACCGTGATGCTGATGGTGCCGTCGCTATGCATGTCGTCTCCTGTCGGGGCGCCGTTCTCTCGACTTAGGGTGCCCGGTCCGGCTATGGTGCGGTGCATATAGGGACCGCGACCAAGCGCCCGCAACCGAAAGCCTGCCCGCCCGTGCCCGCACCGACGCCCGCCACCGTCTTCGTCCTCAACGGCCCGAACCTGAACCTGCTGGGCCTGCGCGAACCCGACATCTACGGGTCGGACACGCTCGACGACATCGCCGGCATGCTGGAGGATCGCGCCCGCGAACTCGGCCTCGCCATCGACCTGCGCCAGTCGAACCACGAAGGCCATCTGGTCGACTGGCTGCACGAGGCGCAGGCGGACGGGGCAAAGGCGGTGCTGCTCAACGCCGGTGCCTATACCCATACGTCGATCGCGCTCCACGACGCGATCAAGGCGGTGAAGACCCCGGTGATCGAGGTCCATCTGTCGAATCCGCATACCCGCGAGGACTTTCGCCACGTCAGCTTCGTCGGCCGCGCCGCACGCGGCACGGTGGCCGGGTTCGGCGCGCTCTCCTATCTGGTCGCGCTTGAAGCGGCCGCCCGCATCTGACAAGGGCGCGGTTTTTTATACTCAGCGATACCATTGGGGGTTACCATGGCAGACGACAATCAGGGCGAAGGAACGCCGTTCACCAGCCACGCGATGCGCGTCGACATCGACCTCGTCCGTGCGCTGGCGCAGGTGCTCGACGAAACCGACCTGACCGAGGTCGAGGTGGAGGACGGCGCGCGCAAGGTCCGCGTGGTGCGCAAGCATGCGCCGGTCGCACAGGCGACCTACGCCCCGGCCTATGCCTCGCAACCCGCGCCGCAGCTTGCCAGCGCCGCGACGACCACGATCGAGGCCGCTGCCGCCGTCGCGCCGGTCAGCGCCGTGCCGCCGGTGACCTCGCCGATGGTCGGCACCGTCTATCTCGCCGCCAATCCCGATGCGAAACCGTTCATCGCGGTCGGGCAAAAGGTCGCGGCCGGGGACACGCTGGTCATCATCGAAGCGATGAAGGTCATGAACCCGATCGTCGCCCCCGCCGCCGGCACCGTCACCCAGATCCTCGTGTCGAACGGCCAGCCGGTCGAATTCGACCAGCCGCTGGTGGTCGTGGAATAACATGCCCGAAATCAAGAAACTGCTGATCGCCAACCGTGGCGAGATCGCGCTCCGCATCCACCGCGCGTGCCATGAAATGGGCATCAGGACGGTCGCGGTCCATTCGACCGCCGATGCCGATGCGATGCACGTGCGCCTCGCCGACGAAGCCATCTGCATCGGCCCGCCGGCGGCGACCGACAGCTATCTCAACATCCCCAACATCATCTCGGCCGCCGAGATCAGCGGCGCGGACGCGATCCATCCGGGCTATGGCTTCCTGTCGGAAAACGCCAAGTTCGCCGAGATCGTCGAGCTGCATAATCTGATCTTCGTCGGTCCCAAGCCCGAACATATCCGGGTAATGGGCGACAAGGTCGAGGCGAAGCGGACCGCCGGCAAGCTCGGCCTGCCCCTCGTCCCCGGCTCCGACGGCCCGATCGCGGACGTCGACGATGCCAAGGCGATCGCCGCGTCGATCGGCTATCCGGTCATCATCAAGGCCGCATCGGGCGGCGGCGGGCGCGGCATGAAGGTCTGCGCATCCGAGGACCAGCTCGAAACGCTGATGCAGCAGGCGGGCAGCGAGGCGAAGGCGGCGTTCGGCGACGCCACCGTCTACATGGAGAAATATCTCGGCAACCCGCGCCATATCGAGTTCCAGGTGTTCGGCGACGGCAACGGCCACGCCATTCATCTGGGCGAGCGCGACTGTTCGCTGCAACGCCGGCACCAGAAGGTGCTGGAGGAAGCGCCCTCGCCGGTGCTCGGACAGGCCGACCGCGAGCGCATGGGCGGCATCTGTGCGAAGGCGATGGCCGATATGGGCTATCGCGGCGCGGGCACGATCGAATTCCTGTGGGAGGACGGCGAGTTCTATTTCATCGAAATGAACACCCGCCTGCAGGTTGAACATCCGGTGACCGAGATGATCACCGGCCTAGACCTCGTCCGCGAACAGATCCGCGTCGCCGAAGGGCACGGCCTGACCTGTCGGCAGGACCAGATCCGCTTCACCGGCCACGCGATCGAATGCCGCATCAATGCCGAGGACCCGCGCACCTTCGCGCCGTCGCCCGGCACGGTGAAGCATTTCCATGCGCCGGGGGGGATGCACGTCCGCGTCGATAGCGGGCTGTATGCCGGCTACAAGGTACCGCCCTATTACGACAGCATGATCGCCAAGCTGATCGTCTATGGCACCACCCGCGAACGCTGCCTGATGCGCCTGCGCCGCGCGCTGGAGGAATTCGTGATCGAGGGGATGAAGACTACCATCCCGCTCCATCAGGCGCTGCTCGACGACCCCGAATTCCAGCAGGGCGACTATACGATCAAATGGCTCGAAGAATGGCTGGCAAAGAACGACTGACGTAAAATCCTCCCCGCCCGCGGGGAGGGGGACCATCCGCAGGATGGTGGAGGGGGATCGCCCCAAACGCAACCGTGGTGGACGCGGACATCCCCCTCCACCACCGGCTGCGCCGGCGGTCCCCCTCCCCGCAAGCGGGGAGGATTTGCAAATGAAAGCCACGATCTACCACAACCCCCGCTGCTCGAAGTCCCGCGCAGCCCTGACGCTCCTGACCGACGCCGGCGTAGACGTCGCCGTCATCGAATATCTGAAAACCCCGCCGACCCGCACAGAACTGGCCGAGCTGCTCCACCGCGCCCAACTCACCCCCCGTCAGGCCCTGCGCACCGGCGAACCCGAAGCCAAACCGCTGAAGAACGCCACCGACGACGCCATTCTCGACGCGATGGCCGACCACCCCATCCTGATCGAACGCCCGATCGTCGAAACGGCAAACGGCGTCGTCATCGCCCGTCCGCCCGAACGGGTGCACTACATCCTGTAACCACCTTTCCACCCCGTCGCCCGCGACCTCTGCGAAACTACTAATCCCTGCCCCTGCCGTACCCCCGCGCAGGCGGGGGTCCAGGGTTCCAAGCGCAGGCCGTTGTTCTGCTTGGCTCTGGACCCCCGCCTGCGCGGG
>NZ_LMJZ01000010.1:0-81277 GCF_001421155.1 Sphingomonas sp. Leaf5
CTCATAACCTGAAGGTCACAGGTTCAAATCCTGTCCCCGCAACCATACCAAACATACCGACAGCCCCGTCTCAACAAAGACGGGGCTGTCGGGCGTTCCGGACACGCGCATCAATTGCTCCGCGAACTGAGACCTCTACGCTCCCGGTACAGGGCAATCCGCTCGTTCCGGTACATCAGCGCGCTTGCTGTAGCGGCTGTAGCCGGAATGCTTCTCGCCTTTGACGCCGCCCTCAAAGGCGGCTGCGCCGCATGAGGCGCTGGCTAGAGTCTCTTTTGATCAAACGTGATCGCCCTCACCCTTCCGCGGCTGCGCCGCTCCCTCCCCTCTCCCGCCGGGAAAGGGAAAAGACGCCGAGGGCGGCGAAGGGTGAGAGCAACCAAAGGTGATAGAGTTTAACCCTCACCTATCGACCGGTCGGCACCAAGGCCTGTCGGATCGGTTCGACCCAGCGATCCTTGTCGATATCGTACACGAGGAAGTCGCTGTCGAATTGCCAATAGGCCCAAGGGAAGCCATGCGCCTCCGCCTCGCGGCGAACCGCCGACGTATAGCGGACGCGGGCTGCCATCGGGATGCCGCTTTTGTCGTACGCGCCGAACTCGCCGAGCAGGATCGGGCGGTTGTTCGCCTTCGACCATGCCGTCACCTTGTCGTAATCGGCCTTGATCTGCGCTTCGTCGGCAGCGGTGAAGGGGATGCCGCTGACCTTTGCCATATCCTCGGCCCACGGCGCGCCCTGATGGGTGAAGCGGAATGGTTCGTAGGAATGGAACGTCACGATGATGTTCCGGTCGTCCCGTGGCAGGGTCAGCGTCGACAATTCTTCCAGATTGTTCCAGCGGGTCGGGCCGATCACCAGCGTCCGGTCAGGGTTGGTCGCGCGCACCACCGGGATCAGCCTGGCGAGCATCGCATTCCACCGCGCGGCGTCAAGCGGGGAGTGCGGTTCGTTCAGCAGTTCGAACAGCACCGTGTTCGGCGCATTACGATAGCGTTCGCCGATCTGCTGCCAGAACGCGATCAGCTTCGGTTCGCAGGCGTCGGGCGCCGCCGAACAGGGATTGAAATCGTGTTCGTCGAGAATGACGGTCAGGCCGGCGGCAGTCGCCTCCTTGACCACCCGGTCGAGCGTCGCCAGCCACTGCGGGTTCAGCCGGTTCTGCGCATCCATATGCTCGAGCGCCTGCAGCACCACGCGGACGAAATCGAAGCCGCCCTGTTTGATGATCGCGAAATGCTTCGTCTGGAACCGCGCCTTGGCGGGATCGCGCCATAGCGGGTCGTAGCCGATGATATTGACGCCGCGCTTCAGCTTTGCCGCTGCCTGCTATGCCGGTTCGGAGGTCTTCGCCGATTGCGGTGCTGGGGCGGCCGACAACGGTGTCACGATCAGCGCGGCGGCAAGATGTGCGAGCATTTTGAAGCGCATGGTTGGTCTTTCGGATCGTGCGGACGCGCGAGGCTATCGCGGTCCGCGCTACCGTTCAATCGCCGTCAGCGCCGCCGTTTCGCCCCGTCCAGTGCCGAAAGTACGCCGCGCATCGTGCGCACCTCCTGCGACGTCCAGCCGGGCTTGGTCAGCAGCGTGCGCAGCGTCCGGCGCGAGGTGACGGCGCGTTCGGGCGGGAAGAAGAAGCGGGCGGCTTCCAACATGTCGTCCAACTGGCCGATCATGCCTTCCAGTTCCTCGTGCGGGGCGGGTTCGCCGAGGTCGACGATCGACGGGCTGGCGAGGTCCTGCCCCTTCGACCATTCATAGGCGACGAGAATGACCGCCTGCGCGAGGTTGAGCGAGCCGAATTCGGGATTGATCGGCACGGTCAGGATCGTGCGGGCGAGCGCCACGTCATCGGTTTCGAGACCCGATCGTTCGGGGCCGAACAGGATCGCGGAGCGACCGGCATCGGCCCGGATCGCCTGTGCGGCGACTTCGGGTGTGACGACCGGTTTGGTGATGCCGCGCTTGCGGACGGTCGTGGCGTAGACATGGGCGCAGTCGGCGACGGCATCGGCGACGCTGTCATAGACGACGGCATCGCGCAGGACCTGATCGGCACCGCTGGCAGCCGGGCCGGCTTCGGGATTGGGCCAGCCGTCACGCGGCGCGACAAGGCGCAGGTCGGTGAGGCCGAAGTTCAGCATGGCGCGGGCAGCCTTGCCGATATTCTGGCCGAGTTGGGGGCGGACGAGGACGATGACGGGTTGGGCGGTCGCGCTACCCTCTCGCTCGGATCGAGCAGCATCGAGCTTGTCGAGATGCGGCTGTCGAGAACTCGCCGCGGTGGAGATCGTCGACCAGTCGCCGCGGAACAAACCTTCCTTCTTCTTGCGCGACCAGTCCTTTACCTGTGCTTCCCGCTCCAGCGCTTCGGTGCGGGTCTGGAAGGTTTCGCTCCACATCAGTTCGACCGGTCGGCGGTCAGCGGTGTAGCCGGGGATCGCGCCGGACTGATGCTCGGCGACGCGGAGGTCGAGGTCGTCGGTGTGGCCGGTATAATAGGTGCCGTCCGAGCATTTGAGGATGTAGGCGTAGAACATTGGCGGGCCTTGGCGTTTTGCGGAGCCGCGACGGGTTCTCGACGGGCGTATCTCGACAGGCTCGATACTGCTCGAACTGAACGGAGGGAAGGGGGCCCGGTTAGCGGAGCGTTCTCGACAGACGCTTCGCGACTTTGCTCGAAGCTGCTCGAACCAAACAATTTGAGCAGGGGAACACGACCTTACCCCTTCGCCGCATCCCCGACCGTCCCCGCAAATTCCTCGAAATCCTTCGCTTCGCGGAAGTCCTTGTAGACGCTGGCGAAGCGGATGTACGCGACGGGGTCGAGCCCCTGCAGCCCCTCCATTACCAGCTCGCCGATGCGGCCCGATGCGACTTCGCTGTCCCCGGTCGTTTCCAGCTGGCGCTGGATACCCGAGACGAGACGCTCGACCTGTGCCGGGGTGATCGGGCGTTTGCGACAGGCGGTGGCGACCGAGCGGAGCAGCTTGTCGCGGTCGAAGGGCTGACGGCGGTCGCCCGATTTGACCACGGTCAGGTCGCGCAGCTGGATACGTTCGAAGGTCGTGAAACGCGCGCCGCAGCCGGAGCATTGCCGCCGCCGCCGAATCGCCGCGCCATCGTCGCTGGGCCGGCTGTCCTTCACCTGGCTGTCGTCATGGGCGCAGAACGGGCAGCGCATCGGTCTTCCTGTCAAACCGTCCGCGCCACCAAATGGCGGCGCGGACGGGGCGCGTCAGTAACGCGTCTGCTTCTTCGCCTTGTAATAGGCATAGCCCGCACCGGCAGCCGCGCCGATCAGCGGGCCGACGAACGGCACCGGAATGGCGATGACCGCGCCCAGTGCGCCCCATTTCGCCATGCTCTTGCCGACCGATTTGTCCTTGACCATGTGACCTCCTTACAGACCCGGGTAGATCGGGAACCGCTCGCACAGCGCCCGAACCCGTGCCTTAACGTCCGCCTCGACTTGCGGGTCCCCGGCCTCGCCCTTGGCACGCAGGCCGTCGAGCACATCGGCGACCATATGGCCGATTTCGGTGAACTCGGCCTTGCCGAAACCGCGGGTGGTGCCGGCGGGCGATCCGACGCGGATGCCGCTGGTCTTGACCGGGGGGAGAGGATCGAACGGGATGCCGTTCTTGTTGCAGGTGATCGCCGCGCGCTCCAGCGCCTCGTCGGCATCGCGGCCGGTGACGCCAAGCGGGGTCAGGTCGATCAGCGCCAAATGCGTGTCGGTGCCGCCGGCGACGACATTGGCACCGCGATCCTTCAGGGTGGCGGCCAGCGTCTGCGCGTTCTCGACCACCGCGCGGATATAGTCCTTGAATTCGGGGCGCAGCGCCTCGCCGAACGCGACCGCCTTGGCCGCGATCACGTGCATCAACGGACCGCCCTGCAGCCCCGGGAACACCGCCGAATTGATCTTCTTGGCGATGGCTTCGTCGTTGGTCAGCACCATGCCGCCGCGCGGGCCCCGCAGCGTCTTGTGGGTGGTGGTGGTGACGACATGCGCCTGGCCGAACGGGGTCGGGTGCAGGCCGGCGGCGACGATGCCGGCGAAATGGGCCATGTCGACCATGAACTTCGCGCCGACTTCATCGGCGATCGCGCGGAACTTGGCGAAGTCGATATGGCGCGGATAGGCCGAGCCGCCGGCGATGATGAGCGTCGGCTTGTGCTCGCGCGCCAGTGCCGCGACCTCGTCATAGTCGATCAGATGGGTTTCGCGATCGACACCATATTGGACCGCGTTGAACCACTTGCCGGACATCGCCGCCTTCGCGCCGTGGGTCAGGTGACCGCCGGCGTCGAGGCTCATGCCCATGATCGTGTCGCCGGGCTTGGTCAGCGCCAGCATCACCGCGCCGTTCGCCTGCGCGCCCGAATGCGGCTGGACGTTGACGAAGCCGCAGCCGAACAACTGCTTGGCGCGGTCGATCGCCAGCTGCTCGACCTCGTCGGAGGGGTGGCAGCCCTGATAGTAACGCTTGCCGGGATAACCCTCGGCATATTTGTTGGTGAAGACCGAACCCTGTGCTTCCAGCACCGCCTTCGAAACGATGTTTTCCGATGCGATCAGCTCGATCTGATAGCGCTCGCGCTCCAGTTCGTGGGTAACGCCCGCGAACACGGCGGGGTCGGCATCGGCTAGGGTGGTTTCGAAGAAACCGTCGGGGCGGAACTGGTCGGTCATGGGGCGCGGCTCCCGGAGAGAAGAGGTCGCGCGCGCTTTAGTCCGGGTGTCATTGAAATGCCACCCGGGGAATCGGGATTCAGGCGGGGGGATTGCCGAGCTTGTCGACGCGGCGCTGATGGCGGTCGCCGCCGAACGGGGTCGTCAGGAACGCAGTCAGACATGCCTTCGCCATCTCGCTGCCGATCAGCCGGGCACCCATCGCGATGACGTTGGCGTCGTTATGTTCGCGGGCGAGCGCCGCCGACAGGGGTTCGGACACCAATGCGCAGCGGCAGGCGGCGACGCGATTGACCGCGATCGAGATGCCGATGCCCGATCCGCACAACGCAACGCCAAAATCGGCGTCGTTGCCGCTAACTGCTTGTGCCAGCTTGTATCCATAGTCCGGATAGTCGACGCTGGCCGGCCCGTCGGGGCCGAGGTCGGCGACTTCGTGTCCCTGGTCTTGCAACCAAGTGACGAGTTCTGTCTTGAGCCCTAGGGCGGCGTGGTCGGATGCGATTGCGATACGGGCCATGGGCCGCTTCTAGCCGTCGGGATGGCCGGGCGCTAGGCTGAGGTCGTTGGGAAAGGCGAAAGGGATGGCAAGGATGCGTGGAACGATCATCGTCGCGGCACTTGCACTAAGCGCGTGCGGCGCGTCGGAACGGCGCAGCGAAGGTGCCGCGACACAGGCTGCGATCGAAAACAGCGCCGCCACGCCGCTGCCTGCGCCAAAGGCCCCGACCCCGGCGCAATCTCCGACCCCCACGCCAACCCCGACCGCCAGCGATACCGCCGCGCTGGGAGCGACCCGCTATCTCGGCCGCTGGGTCGGGGTCGAAGGCACTTATCTGGTCGTCAGCGATCCGGCGCAGGGCGATGTGAAGCTCGAAATGCAATATGACCTTGACAATAAGGGCAATTTCGTAGGCACGGTAACGCCCGAAGGCATCCGGTTCGAACGCGTTGGCGAGACGCTGCTGTTGCGACCGGGCAACGGCGATGCGACCGGGCTGAAATGGCTGGCGGGCAAGAACGATTGTCTGACGGTCAAGCCGGGGGAGGGATATTGCCGTGACTGACGCGATCGATACGGCTCCGGTCGTCCGTCCGCCGCTTGCCGCGTTGTTGCTGGGCTATGCCGGGCTGCTGCCGCCGATCGTCGCGGTCGCGGTCCGGCTGATCGATCCGGCCAAGGGCGGCATGATGCTGGCGCTGGCGCTATTCTATTCGGCGCTCATCCTGAGTTTTCTGGGCGGGATGTGGTGGGGCGCGGTGTCGGCGCGAGTGAGCGGCGCGGCGCTGACGCTGTGGCTGGGTATCGCGGTGGTGCCGACGCTGGTCGCGCTGGTCGCGGGCGCGATCCTGTTCGCGTCGGTGCTGTCGGCGTCGGCGATCGTGGCCGCGGGGCTGCTCGGATCGCTGCTGGTCGACATGACGCTGGTCCGTGCGGGGCATGTGCCGGCGTGGTGGATGAAGCTGCGCGTGCCGCTGTCGGTCGGACTGGCGGTGATGACGCTGCTCACCGGACTGTTGGCGCAACCATAGGTTTCGCGCATCGCGAAATCACCGGAAAGCATGGGACTGGCAAGAACTGGGTCCATGATCAGCCGGACACCAGTACAGATCTACCATTTCATAGTAGTGACAAGATCCATCTATTTCAGTAACCTACCGATTGAACATTGGCGGGTTCATTGATATGCAATGACCTATGCAGATAGAGATCGCACACGCTCGTGCTGCATTGGCATTTTTGGAATATCACCAGCTTGAACCGAGTGCCTTCAATTATGGCACCGCGCTGGCGCATCTGTCCGGTTCGTACAAAATTCTATCCGACGATATACTGGCATCGATCGAAGGTGCGGGGCTGACCAATACGCGCTTCGTCGAATTGGGCGCGGCGCAGGCGGCAGCAGCGGCAACGCTTGCCGATCATCCGGGAACATCGCCAGTGGACGCGGACGATGCCTCGATCGTTCAGCGGGTGGCGGCGACGGAGCGGAGCCTGGCCGAACTGCGCGAACAGGTCGCGCGCCTGTTGGCGACGGGCGCGGCGGGGCGAACCGGCGCGGTCGATGCCGAGCATGACGAACTGACCAATGCGCTGAACCAGACGGGGGCCCGCCGGGTGCTCGACAAGATCGCGGCGCAGGATCAACGCTATGCCCTGCTGATGTTCGGGATCGACGGATTGCCCGGGATCAACCGGATCTATGGCAATTCGGTCGGCGACAATATTCTCAACGCCTTCGCCACGAAACTGGCAAAGGCGTTTCCCGACCAGGAAGCCATTCGCTGGTCGGGCAACGAATTCATCCTCGCCATTCCGGGGCAGACGATGACCGCGCTGCGCGCACAGGCCGAAGAGGCGTTGCAGCTGCTCCAAGGTCGCAAGTTCAAGCTGCGCGGGTCGGGGGAGGCGATCGGGACCGTCACCGCATCGGCGGCGATGGTTGCCGGTCATGGCAACGGCATCGAATGGGTCATCGACGAAGCCCGTGCGAAGCTGCAAGGCGTTATGCTGGCCGGTGGCAACCGGGTCGTGCACTGAAACCTGCCGCTCCGTTCGGGAGCGGCAGGTTTCAGGCGGCTTTCTTCAGTTCCAGCCGGCCCCAGATCTCGACCAGTGCGGCGGTCAGTTCCTGCATCATCGCCGTGTCGTGCGCTGGCCCTGGCGTAAAGCGCAGCCGTTCGCTGCCGCGCGGGACGGTCGGATAATTGATCGGCTGAACATACACACCGTATTCGCGCAGCAGGATGTCGCTGATCCGCTTCGCCTTTACCGGGTCGCCGACCATCAGCGGCACGATATGCGTGGTCGTGTCCATCACCGGCAGCCCGGCATCGGCGAACAGCGTCTTGAGCGTCGCGGCGGCCGCCTGCTGCCCCTCGCGCTCCGCCGTCGATGCCTTCAGGTGGCGGACGCTGGCCAGCGCCCCGGCGACCAGTACCGGCGACAGGCTGGTCGTGAAGATGAAGCCCGGCGCATAGGAGCGGATCACGTCGATGACCGTACGATCGGCGGCGATATAGCCGCCCATCACCCCGAATGCCTTGCCCAGCGTCCCCTCGACGATCGTCAGTCGCGATGCCGCGTCGTCGCGTTCGGAAATGCCGCCGCCGCGCGCGCCATACATGCCGACGGCGTGGACTTCGTCGAGATAGGTCAGCGCGTTATATTTGTCCGCAAGGTCGCAGATCGCATGAATCGGCGCGACGTCGCCATCCATCGAATAGACGCTCTCGAACGCGATCAGCTTGGGCACCGACGGGTCTTCGGCGGCCAGCAGTTCTTCGAGATGGGCGAGGTCGTTGTGACGGAACACTCGCTTTTCGCAGCCCGAATGCCGGATGCCCGCAATCATCGACGCGTGGTTCAACTCGTCCGAAAAAATGATGCAGCCCGGCAGGATGCGGGCGATGGTCGACAGCGTCGCCTCGTTCGAGACATAGCCGCTGGTGAACAGCAGCGCCGCTTCCTTGTCGTGCAGGTCGGCAAGCTCGGTTTCGAGGTCGATGTGATAATGGGTGTTGCCGCCGATATTGCGGGTGCCGCCCGAACCGGCGCCGACATCGTGCAGCGCCTCTTCCATCGCCGCGATGACCGCGGGATGCTGGCCCATCGCAAGATAGTCGTTCGAGCACCACACGGTGATCGGCTTCGGCCCGTTATGCCCGGCGAAGCACCGCGCATTGGGGAACTGCCCCTTGTTGCGCAGAATGTCGATGAAGACGCGGTAGCGTCCTTCTTCGTGCAGGCGGTCGATCGCCTGTGCGAAGACACGGTTGTAATCGACCGAGCGGGCCGGAACTGCGTCGATGCTCATGGAACCGGGGTGTACCTGTTGCGCGGCGACGTTTCCAGCGGATAAAAGCGGTTAGGGTGATCGAGCGCCTTGGACATTTTGTCCACGGGGTGAAGGTTTTCTCGGACCTACAACGCCTCGACCGACCCGAACCCGCGTGATTCCAGCCCGGCCGCGATCGTCCGCTCGCGCGCACCCAGCCGGGTGAAGACGAGTCGTCCGGGGACCGGCGCTTCGGGAAAGGGCTGTCCCGCCGTGAGCACCGCGATGCGCCGCGCGATGCCGGGGCCGCCGTCGACGAAGGCGATGTGCGGGGCGGCCGCGCGCATTTCTGCCTCCATCAGCGGGAAATGGGTGCAGGCGTTGACGATGACGTCGATGCGTCCTCCCTCCGGCTGGTCGAGCAGTCCGGCGAGTTCGGCGGCGATTGCGCCCGGCGGCGGCGCATCGCCGGCCAGCGCCCCCTCGGCCAGTTCGACCAGTGCCGCCGATCCATGGCGCAGCACGGTGCAGTCGCCGGCAAAGCGTACGGCAAGGTCGTCGACATAGGGTTGGCGCACCGTCGCCTGCGTCCCGAGCACACCGATGACGCGACTGTGCGACATTTCCGCCCCGACCTTGATCGCGGGCACGGTGCCGACGACCGGCACGTCGAGCGCGGCACGCACCACCGGCAGCGCGATGGTCGATGCGGTGTTGCACGCGATCACGACGAGGCGCGGGCGATACCGCTCGACCAGCCGCCCGAGCAGCGCCGGCACCCGCGCGGCGATCTCCGCCTCGGTCCGGGTGCCATAGGGAAAACCGGCCGAGTCGGCGGCATAGACGATCGGCGCGGTCGGCAGCAGCGCCAGGGTCGGCGCGACCACCGACAGGCCGCCGACGCCTGAATCGAAGAACAGGATCGGTTGCGTCGTCTGGCCCATCACCGGGCATACTCCCTTTGGCGTATCCGGCCGCGTTGCATGCCGTCGCCGAACCCCTTACCCTCCATGCGACAGACGGCAAGTTCAGGGGGCTATCCTGCCGAGCGAAATACTCTGGATCCCGCCGGCGGCGGCGTTGCTGATCGGCTATGTGCTGGGATCGATCCCATGGGGCATATTGCTGACCCGCATCGCCGGTGCCGGCGACCTGCGCACGATCGGGTCGGGCAATATCGGCGCGACCAACGTGCTGCGTACCGGGCGGAAAGGACTGGCGGCGGCGACGCTGCTGCTCGACCTGTTGAAGGGGGCGGCGGCGGTGTGGATCGTCGCGGCGCTGTTTCCGGGTGAGGAACCGGTCGCCGGTGCGGCGGCGTTCGTCGGCCATTGCTATCCGCTGTGGCTGCGCTTTCGCGGCGGCAAGGGCGTGGCGACGATGATGGGCGTGGTGGTGGCGCTCTGCCCGTTCGCTGGACTGGTCTATGCCATCGTGTGGCTGGGGTTGCTGGCGACGGTACGTATTTCGTCGGTCGCGGGCATGGCGGCGTCGGTCGCCGCACCGATCGCGTCGGCATGGGCCGGGCGGTTCGACCTCGTGATCCTGTTCCTCGGCCTTGCGCTGATCGTGCTGTGGAAGCATCGCGAGAATATCGAACGACTGGTCGCCGGGACCGAGCCGAGGATCGGCCGCAAGCGTGAATGAGCCGCAAGCGGCCCGCTTCGCGGCGCTGCGGCTGATCCGGTCGGCCAATATCGGCCCGGTCACGTTTCGCGCGCTGATCGAGCGGTACGGCGACGCTGCGGCAGCGATCGACGCGTTGCCGATGCTGGCGGCGCGCGGGGGCGGCCGGGCACCGGTGCTGGCCGACGAAGGCGCGGTGCGGCGGGAAATCGCGACGGTGCGTGCGCTCGGCGGGCGTTTTCTGCTGCTCGGCGATCCCGACTATCCGGCGTTGCTGGCCGAACTGGACAGCGCGCCGCCCGCACTGATCGTGCGCGGCGACCTGTCGCTGCTGGCGCGGCCGTGCGTGGCGATGGTCGGTGCCCGCAACGCGTCGGCGGCGGCCTGCCGTTTCGCGCGGGGGTTGGCGGACGAACTGGGCGCGGCGGGATATTGCGTGGTGTCGGGGCTGGCGCGCGGCATCGACACGGCGGTGCATCAGGGCGCGATCGGCCATGCGACGATCGGCGTCATCGCCAGCGGCATCGACGTCGTCTTCCCGCCCGAGAACGCGGCGTTGCAGGAAGAGGTGGCGACTCGCGGGTTGCTCCTCGCCGAACAGCCGCCGGGCACGCAGCCGCTCGCCCGCCATTTCCCGTCGCGCAACCGGATCATCGCCGGGCTGGCGCTGGGCACGGTAGTGGTCGAGGCGGCTCCGCGATCGGGGTCGCTCATCACCGCCCGGCTGGCGGGAGAGGCGGGGCGCGAGGTAATGGCGGTGCCGGGATCGCCGCTCGATCCGCGGGCGCAGGGATGCAATGCGCTGATTCGCGACGGTGCTACGCTGGTGCAGAACGCCGCCGACGTGGCCGAGATGCTCCGCCCGATCGATGCGCGCGCGGTGCGGGCACCGGGCGGGCGCTATGTCGGCGAACCGACGGCGACCGACGCCAGCGATGGCGACCGGACGCGGATTACCGGACTGCTGGGGCCGGTGCCGGTGGTGGTCGACGAACTGGTGCGGCAATCGGGATGCCCGACGACGGTGGTACAGACGGTGCTGCTCGAACTCGAACTCGCCGGGCGGCTCGACCGGCATGCCGGCGGGCGGGTCAGCCTGGAGTAATCACCTGCCATCAAAGCGTAACCGCGCTGCGTCACCAGCCCAACCCGACTTGACGCCACCCCCCGGCGCTCCCCACTCTCGTACGCGTACGCACAAGGACCGACCGCCACATCATGCAGCTTGTCATCGTCGAATCGCCCGCCAAGGCGAAGACCATCGAAAAATACCTGGGGTCGGATTACCGCGTCCTCGCCTCCTACGGCCATGTCCGCGACCTGCCGCCCAAGGATGGGTCGGTGAACCCGGATGACGGCTTTGCCATGGATTGGGAAACCTATGCGGACAAGACGAAGCAGCTGAAGGCGATCACCGACCTCGCCAAGACCGCCGACCGCCTGATCCTCGCCACCGATCCCGATCGTGAGGGCGAGGCGATCAGCTGGCATGTGCAGGAGGTGCTGAAGAAGCGTCGCGCGCTGCCCAAGGAGGTCGAGCGGGTCACGTTCAACGCGATCACCAAGCCCGCGATCCTCGCCGCGATGAAGGCCCCGCGCGAGCTCGATACCGACCTGATCGATGCATATCGGGCACGACGCGCGCTCGACTATCTGGTCGGCTTCACCCTGTCGCCGGTGCTGTGGCGCAAGCTGCCCGGCGCCAAGTCGGCCGGACGCGTCCAGTCGGTCGCGCTGCGCCTGCTGGTCCAGCGCGAGCGCGAGATCGAGACGTTCGTCGCGCAGGAATATTGGTCGGTCGTGGCCAAGATGGAGGCCGATGGCACGCCGTTCGACGCGCGCCTCGTCAAGCTGAAGGGCAAGAAGCTCGACAAGCTGTCGCTGGGCGATGCCGGGTCGGCCGAGGTCGCGAAGGCGGCGGTGGTCGCTGGCCGCTTCACCGTCACCAATGTCGAGACGAAGCCCGCGACGCGCAATCCGCCGCCGCCCTTCACCACCTCGACGCTGCAACAGGAAGCGGCGCGCAAGCTGGGTTTTTCCGCCAGCCATACGATGCGGGTGGCGCAGTCGCTCTACGAAGACGGCGCGATCACCTATATGCGGACCGACGGCGTGCAGATGGACGGATCGGCGATCGATGCGGCACGTGGCGCGATCGCCAACCGCTATGACGGCAGCTACGTCCCGGACAAGCCGCGCCAGTACCAGACCAAGGCCAAGAATGCGCAGGAAGCGCACGAGGCGATCCGCCCGACCGATTTTTCGAAGGACCGCGCGGGATCGGGCGATCATGGCCGTCTGTACGACCTGATCTGGAAGCGGGCGCTTGCCAGCCAGATGGCGTCGGCCCGGATGGAGCGCACCGCCGTCGAGTTCGAGGACCAGACCGGCCAGACCGGCCTGCGCGCGACCGGGCAGGTCGTGCTCTTCCCCGGATACCTCGCGCTGTACGAGGAAGGGCGCGACGATGCGGCGGATGAGGATTCGCGCCGGTTGCCGCTGCTGCGCTCGGGTGACAGCCCGGCCAAGAAGGACGTGGTCGCCGAACAGCATTTCACCCAGCCGCCGCCGCGTTTCTCCGAAGCGTCGCTGGTCAAGCGGCTGGAAGAATTGGGGATCGGGCGTCCGTCGACCTATGCCTCGATCATTCAGGTGCTGAAGGATCGCGGCTATGTCCGGGTCGAGAAGAACCGGTTCTTTGCCGAGGAGACCGGGCGGTTGCTGACTGCGTTCCTCGAACGCTTTTTCGAGAAATATGTCGGCTATGACTTCACGGCCGAGCTGGAGGAGGAGCTGGACGACGTGTCGGGCGGGCGTGCCGAGTGGCAGGCGGTGCTCGAAGCATTCTGGCGCGATTTCAAGCCGCGCACGTCGGAAGTGATGGAGCAGCAGCCGAGCGCGATCACCGCCGAGCTCGACCAGTTTCTTGGGAGTTACCTGTTCCCCGAAAAGGCCGATGGGACCGACCCCCGCCTGTGCCCGAATTGCGGCGAGGGCCGGCTGGCCCTGCGCGGCGGCAAGTTCGGCGCGTTCATCGCCTGTTCCAACTATCCCGACTGCAAATATACCCGCCGCTTCGCGCAGCCGGGCGGTGAGGAAGGCGGCGACGCCGGTCCCGAAGGACTGGGCAAGGACCCGGAAACCGGGCTGGAGGTCGAGCGCAAATCGGGTCGGTTCGGCCCCTATATCCAGCTTGGCGAGGGCAAGGATGCCAAGCGTGCGTCGATCCCGAAGGATATCGGCGAGTTGAACCTCGAATGGGCGCTCAAGCTGCTCAGCCTGCCGCGCACCATCGGCAACCATCCGGAAACGGGCGAGCCGATCGAGGCGGCGATCGGGCGCTATGGCCCGTATCTAAAGCATGCCGGCAAATATGCGCGGTTGCAGACGACGGCGGACGTGTTCGAAACCGGCATGAACGCGGCGGTGGTCAAGCTGGCTGAGGCGGCGGCGGGCGGCGGGCGACCGGCGCGCGGGGCGGCGAAAGAGCCGCTGAGGGTGCTCGGCGCGCATCCGCGGACCGAGGCCGAGATCAAGCTGATGGAAGGGCGCTATGGCCCCTATGTCACCGATGGCACGACCAACGCGACGATCCCGAAGTCGATCGAACCGAGTGCGCTGACCCTCGAAGAAGCGGCGCAACTGATCGACGACCGTGCGGCGGCGGCTCCGGCTAAGGGCAAGAAGAAGCCGGTGGCGAAGAAGGCGGCACCGAAGAAAGCGGCGGCAAAGGATGACGCCAAGCCGGCGGCGAAAAAACCTGCTGCCAAAAAGGCCGCACCGAAGAAAGCCGCACCGAAAAAGGCGGCGGACTGACCCTGATCCCGTCGCGACAGGACATCGTTCCGGCACGCCGGGAGGATGTTCGGATCGGCGCGGTGACGGGGTTCCGATCCGCTTGGCGGCCGGCACGTCCGGCCGCGAAGCGGGTCAGTTCGGGCGGGTTTCGGTCCGCAGGAAGGCGCGGGCGGCTTTCTGCGCATCGGCGATCTGACGCGGGGTCATGTCGCAGGCGATTTCGGCGCGCCAATGCTGTGCGTCCTCCAGCCCCGACATCGCGGCGAGGTTGAACCATTTGTGCGCTTCGACCAGATCGATGATCGCGCCACCGGTCCCGCTCGAATAGCAGATGCCGAGTTCGAACCACGCCGCGCCGGTGTTGCGCTGCGCTTCTTCTGCCCGGCTTTCGTGGAGAAAGCGGGCGCCGTCCAGACCAATGCCCATATCGATAACCCCTGTTGGTACGGGCAGAGGGATGCGGCACTGGCCGTTGCGATTTGGTTAAGCGCCTGAACCGATGTGGTTACGTACGTTAAGGTACCCGCGACTTAACCTTTGGAAAGCGCGTCCAGCATGGGTCGGATGCCCGACAGGTCATAGCCCGCCGTACCGCCCGCCGCGACCAGTTCGGCCGAGTCGCGGCCGCCCTTGGCACTGGCGAGCGCCCACAGATTGCAGGATCGCGTGCCCGAGCGGCAATAGGCGAGGATCGGACCGTCGGCCTGTTCCAGCACATCGGCCATCGCGTCGAGTTGCGGGTGGCTGAACCCGGCATGGGTGATCGGGATCGCGTGATAGGCGAGCCCGGCCGCCGCCGCCGCCGCCGCGATCGTATCGCCGCCTGGCTGGCCGGCTTCCTCGCCATCGGGGCGGTTGTTGACGATGGTGGTGAAGCCCTGCGCCTTCAGCGTGGCGACGTCGTCGGCGGTGATCTGCGGGCTGACCGAGATGCGGTCGTCGATACGGCGGATTTGCATGGGGAGGGACGATAGCGGTGCGGCGGGGGCGACGCAAATCCTCCCCGGCACGGGGAGGGGGACCATGCGCAGCATGGTGGAGGGGGATCGCCGCAGACGCAGCCATTCCGTTTGCCGCGATCCCCCTCCACCATCCGCTTCGCGGACGGTCCCCCTCCCCACGATGTGGGGAGGAATTTAGTGCTGCTTGATTACCGAGAGAAACGCGTCGCCATACGCCTGCAGCTTCTTTTCGCCGATACCGGTGATGCGTCGCATGCCGCCGATCGTCTGCGGTCGGTCGGTCGCCATGTCGCGCAACACCGAGTCGTGAAAGATGACATAGGGCGGCACGCCGGCTTCCTGCGCCAGTTCGCGGCGTTTGGCGCGCAGTGCCTCGAACAGCGGATCGCCGGTCGGGTTGGGGGGTGCCGTGCCGCTGCCGCGCCGCCGCCGCTCGCGCTTGGGCGGGACGATCAGCGACAGCGTATCGCCGCCCTTCAACAGCCCGCGCGCGGCGGGGCCGAATTCCAGCCCGCCATGGTCGTTGGCGCGCAGCGCATCGCGCAGTTGCAATGCGCGGCCGACGGGTTTGAGCAGCGCGGTCTCGTCGCCGTCGACGATGTTCCATACCGACAGCTGTTCGTGGCCGTTGGTCATGCTACGTTCGGTCGACTGGCCGGTCAGGACCTGTTCGATATAGGTCGCGCCGAACATCATGCCGGTCCGGAACACCGCCGACAGATATTTCTGCGCGACCTGCGTCGCGTCGATCGCGTTGGGCGGCGTGAGGCAGTTGTCGCAATTGCCGCAATATTCGGGCGGCGATTCGCCGAAATGGCGCAGCAGGATCGCACGGCGGCACCCGGCGGTCTCGACCAGCGCACCCAGCGCGTTCAGCCGCTGCCGCTCGCCCGGCTGGCGCGCCGGTTCGACCTCGCCGATCCGCTGGCGCGCGCGGGCGAAGTCGTCGGCCCCCCAGAACAGATGCGCGGCCGCCGGATCGCCGTCGCGCCCGGCGCGGCCGGTCTCCTGATAATAGGCCTCGATCGATTTCGGCAGTCCGGCGTGTGCGACGAAGCGCACGTCGGGCTTGTCTATCCCCATCCCGAACGCAATCGTCGCCACCATCACCATATCCTCGGACGCGACGAAATCATGCTGGTTGCGCTGACGCACGGCGGAGTCGAGCCCGGCATGATAGACGCGGACCGGACGCCCGGTCTTGGCCAGCGCCTCCGCCAACCGTTCGGTCCCGGCGCGCGACTGGACATAGACGATGCCGGGGCCGGGAGTGGCGGCGATGACGTCGGCGATCTGGCGCGTGCCCTGATCGCGCGGGGTGATGTGGTAGCGGATGTTGGGCCGGTCGAAGCCGGCGACGATCAGCCCGTCGTGCGGAATGCCCAGCTGTTCGAGGATGTCGGCGCGGGTATGCGCATCGGCGGTGGCCGTCAGCGCCAGCCTGGGGACGTCGGGGAACTGGTCGAACAATGGCCGCAGCAGGCGATAGTCGGGGCGGAAGTCGTGGCCCCATTCGCTGACGCAATGCGCCTCGTCGATCGCGAACAGGGCGAGGTTGCCGCGCGACAGCAGGTCGCGGAAATCGCCGCCCGAGGCGCGTTCGGGCGCGACGTAGAGCAGGTCGAGCTCGCCATCGAGGAACCGCCCGCGCGTCTCGGCGCGATTGTCGTCGGCGCTGGTCAGCGTGGCGGCGCGGATGCCGACGGCGGTCGCGGCGCGCAACTGGTCGTGCATCAGCGCGATCAGCGGCGAGACGACGACGCAGGTCCCGTTCAGCATCGTGGCGGGCAGCTGATAGGTCAGCGACTTGCCCGCACCGGTCGGCATAACCGCCAGCGTCCGCTGTCCGGCCAGCACGCGGTCGACCACCTGCCGCTGGACACCGCGGAAGTCGGGAAAGCCGAAGGTCGATTGCAATACGGGGATCGGGTCGAGCGCCATCGCCCTCCACCTAGGGATGCAGGGCGTGGGCGTCGAGGGTTAAGAGGCTGTTCGAAAACGCGCGGTTGCGCGTTTTGCGGTGCCGGCCCGCTCCCCCTCCCGACCACCCATTCAGGATACGCTGTGGGTGGCCGGGAGGGGGAGCGGGCCGGCACCGCCTTGAAACTCGCCTTTTCGCGAGTTTCCAAACGGACTCTTAAGGCAGACGGACCGCGCGCCAGCCGTCGCCGGTGATCGTCGCTTCGCCGACCGTGCCGGTGTAGCTGCGTCCGGCGGCGGTGAGGCGGATTGCGGTGCCGCGCAGGGTGCCGGCGATCGCGGCATTGCCGAGGGTGCCGGTCACGTCCTGAAACCGCTGATCGACATGCAGCGGCACCTGTCGTCCGTCGGGCAGGGTCGCCAGCCAGTCGCCACCCGCGACGGCGGGGACGATCCACAGGAACACGCGGCGATCGGCGACCAGCCGTTCTTCGTCGGCACGCCATTCGCCCATGTCGAACGCATGGGTGACGATCCGCGTACCCGGCCGCAATTCGTTCAGCAGGCGCGGGCGGAGCGCAAGGTTGATCTTCGGCAGCAGGTACATGGTCACCACGCTGGCGTCGCGCAGCGGCACGTCGAACAGATTGGCGCGAGAGAAGCGGGCGCGGTCGGTCAGCGTGTAGAGCGCGGCGTTGCGCCGGGCGCGTTCGACCAGCGCCGCGTCGATCTCGATCCCGTTCGCCCGCGCGCCGCGACGAGCGGCGGCGATCGCGATGCGGCCGTCACCCGAACCGAGGTCGATCAGCGTGTCGTTCGCCCCGACCTGCGCCATCGCCAGCATCGCGTCGACGACCGGTTCGGGCGTCGGGACATAGGGGACGTCGTAGTCGGGTTCGCGCGCGGCGATGCCTTGCCCGCGCAGGATGTCGCCCATGCCGTCGCCGTACGCGGTAGTGCAACCGCTCAGCAGCAGCACCGCCAGCAGCAGCGCCCTCACGCGGTCGCAGCCGTTCGCAGCCAGTCGGCGGTCTCGCGTGCATGGGTGACGGGGATCATGTGGCCGCCGGCGATGTTGGTCAGCGTCGCGCCGGGGATCATCGCGGCGGTGCGATCACCCTGATGCTGCGGATCGAGCAGATGGTCGTCCCGGCCGTACAGGATCGCGACCGGCAGGCCGATCGAACCATAGCGTGCGGCCATGCCCGATACCGCGCGGTTGGCGTCGTCGATCTCGAACGCGCCCGCCTGAAAACTGGAAGGGCGCAGCGCGACGAGGCCGCCGCCGCGCGTGCCGAAATCCATCGGCACCGCATCGGGCGCAAAGACATGCCTGGCGACGGCCGGTCCGGTCAGCGTCGTCAGCGGCACCCCGACCGTCCATGCGGCGAGGCCACGGAGCGGGGCGGGCGGTGCCTTGCCCCGGAAGATCGGCGGAATATGGTCCATCGGCTGGGTCAGCGGGGCGATCAGCGCGATACCGCGCACCTTGCCGGGATGGTTGAGCGCAAAGGCGAGCGCCACCGCACCACCCATCGAATGGCCGACCAGCAGCGGCCGATCGAGGCCCAGCGCATCGATCAGGTCGGCGACCATGCGGGCCTGTTCCTCGATCGGCGGCTGGCCCCCATCGACGCTGCTGTGTCCCCAGCCGGGCCGGTCGACGAGGATCAGGCGATGATCGGCAAGTTCGGCAGTCAGCGCATAGGAAAAGTTGCGCAGCTGCCCGTACAGGCCGTGCAGCATCACCATCACCGGACCATTGCCGCCGGTATCGACATAATGGAGCCGCCCGCCGGGGACGTCGACGAAATCCCCGTCCGCCGGCACCAATGCTTCCGACGCGCTGGCGGCGAGGGCGGTCCATAGCGCGAAGCCACCGCCGACCAGCGCCGTGGTCGTCACCGCTTTTTTCAGCCGGTCGTTCATCGTTCGCTCTCCCGCATCGCCCCGCCGGATACGCATGGGCGCGATGGAGTGTCCATCGGATACGGTTTAGCGTTTGATCCATCCAGATCGAATCAGACGTCACTCCCAGTGATGGCACGAGACGAGAGCCGCACGAGGCCCCAGCCTTCGCTGGGGCGACGTTTCCGGTTGGCTGGATCAGGCACCAGGTTGGATCGACATTCAGCGACGATCGCGAATGTTCGTCATTCCCGCGCAGGCGGGAGCGACGATAGCGAATAGAGCAGTCGTCCCGCGTACCAGGAACCGAATGTCGATTTGCCTCACGCTTCGGCCATCGCCGCCTCGCGCTCGTCCGCCTGCCGCGCCCACATCTCGGCATAGGTGCCGCCCGCGCGGAGCAGTTCGCCGTGCGAGCCGCTTTCGACGACCCGGCCCCCCTCCAGCACGACGATACGGTCGGCATGGACCACGGTCGACAGGCGATGGGCGATGACGATGGTCGTGCGCCCGCGTTCGATCGCTTCCAGCGTGGCGAGGATGTCGGCTTCGGTTCGGCTGTCGAGCGCGCTGGTCGCTTCGTCGAGGATCAGCACCGGCGGGTTTTTCAGCAGCGTCCGGGCGATCGCGACCCGCTGTTTCTCGCCGCCCGACAGCTTCAGTCCGCGCTCGCCGACGCGGGTGTCGAACCCCTGCGGCAGGCTGGCGATGAATCCCGCGATCGACGCACCCTGCGCCGCCCGCGCGATATCGTCGGCGGTCGCGTCGGCGCGACCATAAGCGACGTTGTAGCCGATCGTGTCGTTGAACAGCACCGTGTCCTGCGGCACGATGCCGATCGCGCTGCGCAGCGACGCCTGCGACACGGCGGCGATATCCTGTCCGTCGATGGTGATGCGCCCGGCGGTCGGATCGTAGAACCGGAACAGCAACCGGGCGAGCGTCGACTTGCCCGCGCCCGACGGCCCGACCACCGCCAGCGTAGTGCCCGGCGGGACGTCGAGGTCGATCCCGTTCAGGATCGTGCGACCGTCGCCATAGCCGAAGCCGACCCCTTCGAACCGGACATGGCCGCGCGAGACCGTCAGCGCCGGTGCGCCGGGGGCATCGACGACCTCGGCCGGGGTGTCGATCAGGTCGAACATCGCGCCCATATCGACCACGCCCTGCCGCACGGTGCGATAGACCATGCCGAGCAGGTCGAGCGGCCGGAACAACTGGGTCAACAGCGTCGAGACCAGCACGACGTCACCCGCCGAAAATACCCCACGCGCCCAGCCGAAGACGATCAGCGCCATGCCGCCGCCGAGCATCAGCGCGGTGATCAGCGCCTGTCCGATGTTGAGCAGCGCCAGCGAGTTTTCGGACTTCACCGCCGCATCGGCATAGCCGGCGACGGCGCTGTCATAGCGTGCCGCCTCGCGCTCCTCCGCGCCGAAATATTTGACCGTTTCGAAATTCAGCAGCGAATCGACCGCGTGCGCGACCGCGCCGGTGTCGAGATCGTTCATCCGTTCGCGCAAGGACGACCGCCAGTCGGTGACCCAGCGGGTGAAGGCGATGTAGAACACCACCATCGCCACCGTGCCGATGACCAGCCAGCTGCCGAACCGCGTGCCGAAGATCCACAGCACCAGGCCCAGTTCAAGGATGGTCGGGGCGATGTTGAACAGCAGGAAGTAGAGCATGGTGTCGATGCTCTTGGTCCCGCGCTCGACCACCTTGGTCACCGCGCCGGTACGCCGTTCGAGATGGAAGCGCAGCGACAGCGCATGGAGATGGCGGAAGACCGACGCCGCCAGCCGCCGCGTCGCGTCCTGTCCAACGCGTTCGAACACGACGTTGCGTAAGTTGTCGAACAGGGTGCCGGCGAAGCGCGCGGCGGCATAGCCCGCGACCAGTGCCACGACGAGCCACAGCGCATCGCGCGACCCCGCCGCCATCGTGTCGATCGCGCCCTGCAACGCGAACGGCGCGCCGCGCACCTGCACGACCTTCGACGCGACGACGAGTGCCAGCGCGGCGACGATGCGCACCTTCAGTCCCGTGGACCCGGCGGGCCACAGATAGGGGAGGAATCGGCGGAGCGTCGCCAGCATCGGCCGGGTCGGGCCGGAGGCGGTTGAGGTATCGGGGGGCATTGCAAGCGCCATTTGGGGAACCGGGCGCGTCGGCGCAACGCTTCGTCGGAACAAGCTGTGCCCGAACGTATTGAAACAGGGGAGGAGACAGGCGATGGCACCTTTGGTCTACATCATGGCGATCCTGGGCTGCGGCGACGACGGCGCGACGTGCAGTCGCGAGCGGATCGCCCCGGCCAGCTATCAATCGGTCGCGGAATGTCAGGCGGCGATGCCCGCAATCCTCGCGCGCAATACCGACCTGTCCTATCCGGTCATCAGCGCATCGTGCGAACGCGGCGGAGCGCAGATCGCCGAGAGCCGATCGCGGGCAAAACCGACTGCCGGTTGATCCGGCGTACCAAAGCCCGATCCACCTCCATCGAACCGGGCATCATCCCGGTGCAGGCTGATGACACGGGACAAGCGCCGAACAAGGCCCCAGCCTCCGCTGGGGCGACGTTTCGAGGCAGCTGATCAGACGCTTGCGGTGGCGATACGGTACGCTTGGCTCGTGCTTGACGACGCGCCGGCTTGCGAATACTTACAGCGATGTAAGTAACGGAGTCGGTGATGGCGACGCAGGGGATCGAAGCGGTACAACCGGTGCGCCGCGACTGGGGCACGGCATGGGCGGCGCTCAGGCGGTTGCTGGCGGACGGCAATGATACGGTACAGGTGTTCCGCATCATGCGCGCGCTCAACGCCGATACCAGCCACCGCAATTATGCGCGGTTGCTGACCGAACCGGGCGGCGGGCGGATCGCGTACGAGCATGTCGAACTGACCACGCGCTTCTCCAACCGGGCATGGATCGATGCGCTGCCCGACGGCAGCGTCGGCGCACAGTATCGCGCGTTCCTCGACCGCACCGGTTTTTCGGCACAGGGATTGGCGGAGATCAGCTATGCCGATGGCGAGGGCTGGCAGGACGCACCTCATCCGGTCGCTTGGTTCGGTCGGCGCGAGCGCGACGTCCACGACATCTGGCACGTCCTGACCGGCTATACCGCCGAGGAGCATCTGGGCGAGGCGTGCCTCGTCGCGTTTTCCTATGCGCAGACCGGCGGACTGGGCTGGGCAGCGATCGGGCTGGGCGCAGCACTGAAGTCGCTCCGCGTCACCGGCGAGCGGGCGTTCGCGAAGGCGGTGTGGGAAGGGTATCGCAACGGCCGGCGCGCACGCTGGCTCCATGCCGAGGCCTATGAGGCCTTGCTGGCCGAGCCGCTCGACGTGGCGCGGCGGCGGCTGAACATTGCCGAGCCGGTCGCGTATCACGCCGCGCAGCAGCGGTTGCGCGAGCAGGGGTTGCAGGGGATTTAGAGCCGAACTCGACCGACTGGGTCACCCTCCCTCTCCCGCCGGGAGAGGGAAAAGACGCCGATGGCGGGGAAGGGTGAAGGCGACCCCTGGGTTCGTTTCCTTTCCGGAAGGTCGCGCTTACTTGGCCAATGCCGCGCTCGCCTTCGCTTCGCCCGCATCGCGGACGGCCTTGGCGCGGGCTTCGGCCTGTTCCTCGACCAGCTTTGCCTCGTCCTTCATCGCGTCGGCGCGGACCTTCAGCCGTTCGGCGTCATAGCCGCCGGCCTGCTGCGCCTGGTTGCGCAACCCTTCGGCCTCGACCTTCATCTGCGCCGTCTGATTCTCGGCGGCGGCCTCGATCGCGCCGGCTTCGGCATCGGCCTGATCGCGCAGCTGTTCGGCCTGTAGCTGCTCCGGCGTCTGCGATGCGCAGGCGGTGAGAGCGAAGGCGGCGGCTGCCGCAAGAGCGAAGCGGGTCATGGCGTATCCCTGTTGTAATTTGACAACCCAAATTCCCGGCGGCGCGGAAAGTTGCGTTCGTATAACCTGGCCGGAACCATGGCGGGTTCCGTCGGGCGGGGCACGCGGGTAACGGTCGGTCGCAGATGCTGACCCGACTGACCCTGACCGACTTTCGCAATCACGCGGCGGCGACACTCGAACCGGGGCCGGGATTCGTCGTGCTGAGCGGGCCGAACGGCGCGGGCAAGACCAATGTGCTGGAGGCGGTATCGCTGCTGGCTCCCGGACGCGGGCTGCGTCGTGCCGCGCTGTCGGACATGGCGCGCGAGGGCGGGGCGGGCGGCTTCGGCGTCGCTGCCGAACTGGCGGGCGATGTGCGACTGGGCACGGGGACGCAGGCCAATGCCCCAGAACGGCGGATCGTGCGGGTGAACGGGGCGGGGGCATCGGCGACGGTGCTGGCCGAATGGCTGTCGGTGCTGTGGCTGACCCCGGCGATGGACCGGCTGTTCGTCGAACCGGCGGGCGAGCGGCGACGCTTTCTCGACCGGATGACGCTGGCGCTGTTGCCCGGCCATGCCACGCAGGCGACGCGGTATGACGCGGCGATGCGGCAGCGCAATCGTCTGCTGGCGGAGGATGCCGCACCCGATCCCGACTGGCTGTCGGCGCTGGAGGCGCGGATGGTCGAACATGGCGTGGCGCTGGGTGCGGCGCGGGCCGATTGCGTGGCGATGCTCGACGCGCGGATCGCGCAGACGCCCGCCGCCGATTTCCCGCGCGCCGCCCTGACGGTGGAGGGGTGGCATGGCGACGCCGCCCTGTTCGCGCGCGAACTGGCGGCGGGGCGCGCGCGCGACGCGGCGGCGGGACGCGCGCTGAGCGGGCCGCACCGCGCCGACCTGATCGTCACCGATCGCGACCGGGGACAGGCGGCGGCGCGCTGTTCGACCGGCGAACAGAAGGCGCTGTTGCTGGGGCTGGTCCTCGCCCATGCCGAACTGGTCGCCGGGCCTGCCGGGCGTCGGCCGGTGCTGTTGCTCGACGAGGTGGCGGCGCATCTCGATCCGGAACGCCGCGCGGCGCTGTTCGCGCGCGCGGCGGGCGTGGGGCAGGTGTGGCTGACCGGAACCGAGGCCGGGCTGTTCGATGGGATCGCCGGCGACGCGACGCGGTTCCACGTCGCCGGTGGGCAGGTTCAGTCGACGGGTGCGTAGAAGCGCAGCTCGTTCGGAATCTTCTCGGGGGCCTCGCCATGCACGCGGGCCATCGCCGCCGCGATCGCGTAACCGAGGCCGGCGGTATAGAACGGCTTGGCGACGCAGCCGAGGATCAGCGGGTGGTCGGCGACGTCGGGGCAATTGCCGCTGAGGAACAAGCAGGGGATGCCGCGCGCCGCCAGCGCGACCGCGACGGTCCGGCCCGAATCCCCCTGCGCCAGCCGCACGTCGCACAGCGCGAGATCGGGCCGGTCGGCTTCGGCCAGCGCCAGCGCGCTCGCCTGCGTATCGGCGATGCCGGTGACGATATGGCCGTGCAGCGTCAGCGCATCCTCGACCAGCATCGCGACGATCGCTTCGTCCTCGACCAGCATGATCCGCAGCTTATCCGCCATGGGCACGTCCCGGAATGGAGAGAGTGAGGCGGTCGGTGCCGTTGCGCGCGACGGTGGCGCGCAGCTGCCGCGACAGGCCCCGCACCAGACGGCCATCGTCGAGCGCGGGACGGGCGACCCCCATCGTCGGACCGGTCAGGGCGATGTGCATCGCATCCTCGCCGGCGTCGATCACGACCGCCGTCAGCGCCTCGGGATCGGGGTCCAGCATCGTATGGACCAGCAGCGCGACGGCGACGGCCTGTTCGATCGGCAGGCAGGCGGTGCCGCGCGTCGTCACCTCGACCGGATCGCCATCGCCGCGTTCGGTGATCGCATCCAGCAGCGCGGCGATATCGATCTGGGTCGGCGTGTCGACGGCATAGAGCGGCCGATGGGCGGCGGCGAGTACTTCGAGCCGGGCGGCGGCGGCGGCCAGCGCGGCCTTTGCCGTGTCGTCGCTGGTATCCGCCGCGCCCAGCCGGACCACGGCGACCGCGGTTTGCAGCGCGTTGCGGACGCGATGGTTCAGTTCGCCGAGCAGGCGTTCGCGGATCGCGATCCCCTCCCGCAACTCGGCCTCGATCTTCAGCCGGTATTTGGCGAGGGCGACATAGTGGCAGACGGTATGGAGAAAGGCGAGTTCGTCGGCATCGAACCGGTCGGTCCAGCGCCGCCCGAAGCCGAGCGTGCCGAGCAGCGTCGATCCATGGATCAACGGGGTACAGGCATAGGCGTCGATCCCGAGGTCCCGGACGAAACCGGTCAGCGGATCGTCCGACGCCTGCACCGCAAATGCCTCGATCGCGCGGCGTTCCTTGGCGGCATAGCCGCACACTGCCTGCCCCACCTCCAGCCGCCCACCGGCCGCGGCCTCCGCCTCGGTCAGGCCGGCATGGGCGACCAGCGTGAGGCCGTCGGCGTCCAGTCGATAGTTGAAGAACACGTCGAGCCGCAATTCGTCGGCGATCAGCGCGAAGAGGTCCTCGACCATCGCCGCCGGGTCGTCGGCGGCCAGCATCCTGTCAGCTGCTTCCCCCAGCAAGCGCAACTGGCGGCGCGGCAGGTTGTCGACCGGGTCGGCGGCAACAGGACCGCCGGAAGGCGCGCCGAACGCGGCGAGTTCGTTCATATCCAGGCTGTACGGTGTTCATCTGCGGGTTGCCATAGCGAAAACAAGCAAAACGGACGGTGGCTTGACCATCGCGACCGTCTTGCGTATCTACCGCAGTGCAGCGACGCTTTTTCAGGCAGCGTGATCGGACCGTGATGGTCTCGGCTCCGCGTCGCAGCTCCAACCGGCTTCCCTAGTCACGCGGGTCGCAATTTTTTGCCCGCTGCCCGTGCGCCTTGCTGCGTTTCGGGTGCCGGACCCTATTTCAGGAACTGCCATGACCTTCCAGTCACTCGGCTTGTCGAAGTCGATTCTCGACGCGCTCGCCGCCAAGAATTACGAAACCCCCACCCCGATCCAGCGCGACGCGATCCCGCTCGTGCTCGAAGGGCGCGACCTGCTGGGCATCGCCCAGACCGGTACCGGCAAGACCGCCGCCTTCGTGCTGCCGTCGATCGACCTGTTGGTAAAGGCTAATGTCCGTCGCCGCCCGATGCGCTGCCGCATGCTGGTGCTGGCCCCGACGCGCGAACTGGTCAGCCAGATCGCCGACAATGCCCGCGCCTATGCCAAGCACAGCAAGCTGACCGTCGCCACCGTGTTCGGCGGCGTGCCGGTGCCGCGCAACATCCGCGACGTGGCGGCGGGTGTCGACATCCTCGTCGCGACGCCGGGCCGGCTGCTCGACCTGATCGACCAGAAGTGCCTCGGCCTGGGCGAGCTCGAGATCCTCGTGCTCGACGAAGCCGACCAGATGCTCGACCTCGGTTTCATCCACGCGCTGCGCCGCATCGTGTCGATGGTGCCCAAGTCGCGTCAGACGCTGTTCTTTTCGGCGACGATGCCCAAGGATATCCGCGAACTGGCCGACAAGTATCTGACCGATCCGGCGACCGTCGCGGTGACGCCAGTGTCGTCGACCGCCGAGCGCGTCGAGCAATATGTCACGCACGTGCAGCAGACCGAGAAGCAGGCGCTGCTGACGATGTTCTTCCGCAACACGAAGATCGATCGCGCGCTGGTGTTCACCCGCACCAAACATGGCGCCGACCGCGTCGTGAAGCTGCTGGCGGCCAATGGCATCGCGTCGAACGCGATCCACGGCAACAAGTCGCAGCCGCAGCGCGAGAAGGCACTGGCCGCGTTCCGCGACGGCACCGTGCCGATCATGGTCGCGACCGACATCGCCGCACGCGGCATCGACGTGTCGGGCGTCAGCCATGTCGTGAACTTCGAACTGCCCAATGTTTCGGAACAATATGTCCACCGCATCGGGCGGACGGCGCGCGCGGGTGCGTCGGGCGTGGCGTTCAGCTTCTGCGCCGATGACGAGCGGCCGTTCCTGAAGGGGATCGAGCGGCTGACCAAGCAGAAGATCGAGGTCGTGCCGCTGCCTGCCGACTTCCTCGAACAGAGCGCGCAGATCAAGGCGAGCCGTGCGCCCTATGCCCCCGATCGTCCCGAGCGTCTGCCCAGCGAGCGTGGCCCGGCGCGTCCGCGCGCGACCCATGCCCATGGTGCCAAGCCGGCGCATGGTCGCGGTGGTCCGGCCCGCGGCGGTCAGCCGCAGCGCAGCGAAGGGCAGGGCGGTGGTCGCCCGCCGCAGCGTGAGGCCGGTACCGGTGGCGGCGGTCGTCCGGGTGGCGGCGGTGCCGGCGGCGGTCGCGGCCGGGGCGGTCGCGGTCGCGGCGGCGCTCCCCGCGCAGCGGTTTGATCGAAAAGCCCCGGCAGGCAACTGCCGGGGTTTTTTATTTGGTGGCTGTAAATCCTCCCCGGCACGGGGAGGGGGACCAGCCGCAGGCTGGTGGAGGGGGGTGTCGGCAGACGGCACCGCCCCGTTGCTCGGAACGCCCCCTCCACCACCGCTTCGCGGCGGTCCCCCTCCCCGTGCCTCGCACTCAGGATCGGCAACGCGCCGAGCAGGCCGATCCCCAACGTCACCCCGACCCCCGTCGCCAGCGTCAGGCCGATCGCGCGGTAGTCGGGCAGCCAGTCGAACGCGAACAGTTCGACCACGACATACCACCCGCCCGCGATCCCGATCGCGGCGGCGAGGGCGGCGAGGATGACGGCGAGCAACAGATATTCGAGCGCCTGCGCCGCCAGTATCTGGCCACGCGTCGCGCCGAGCGTCTTCAGGATCACCGAATCATAGGTCCGGGTTTCGCGCGCGGCGGCGATCGCGCCGATCAGCACCGCGATGCCGGCAAGGATGGCGATGCCCGCCGCGGCAGCGATGGCGGTGGCCATTTGCGACACGATATCGCGGACCTGCCCGATCACGTCGCGTACTTCGACCACGGAGGTCGAGGGGAAGCGGGCCGACAGCGCGCGGATGACGGCGCGTTCGCGGCCCGGCGGCATGGTGATCGTCGCGGCAAGGTTGTGCGGTACGTCGGACAGGGCGTTGGGGCTGAACACCATCACGAAATTGAAGCCCATCGTGTCCCATTCGATCTTGCGGAACGAGGTGATGCGGGCGGTGCGTTCCTGCCCGGCGACGCTGATCGTCAGCGGGTCGCCGAGCTTCAGATTCAGCGCTTCGCCCATGCGTTCGTCGACCGAGACCAGCGGTTCGCCGGCATAGTCGGCGGGCCACCATTTTCCCGCCACCAGTTCGCTGCCCGGCGGCAGGTCGCGGGCGAAGGTCAGGCCGCGTTCGCCGCGCAGCGCCCAGGCACCCTCCGGAATGGTTTTCAGGTCGGCGACGCGGGTGGTGCCATAGGCGGTGATCGTGCCGCGCATCAGCGGCACGGTCTGGATGTCGGCGTCGGGCTGGAAGGTGACGATGGTTGCACGGAACGACGATTCGCGGGCCGGGGGCACGTCGAGCGCGAACAGCGCGGGGGCGCGCGCCGGAACGGTCCGGGCGATGTTGGCGTCGAGGCTGGTGCGGATGGTTGCCAGCAGCACGAACAGGGTCAGGCCGAGGCCCAGCGCCACGACCAGCGCGCCGGTACGCGCGCCGGGGCGGTGCAGCGCGCTGACCGCGAGCCGCAACAACGGACGGCGGGGGCGGGGCAGGCGCGCGGCGGCCCAGCGGATCGACCAGCCAAGTATCGATAGTAGCAGGAGAAGTCCTGCCGCGGCGGCAAGGAACGCCGCGCCGAACCATGGGCGTTCGCTGGTCGTCAGGACCAGCGCGACGATCCCCGCGAACGCTGCACCCATCCATGCCGCCGCCTTCCACCTCGGCGGTCGACGGCCGTCATGGACGCCGCGCAGCAGCCCGGCGGCAGGAACCGCGCCTGCCGCCAGTAAAGGCGGCGCGGCAAAGGCGAGGGCGATGAGCAGGCCGTAGGCGGCAGCCTGTACCAGCGGCAGGGGCTGGATCGCGAAGCGGGGCGCGACCGGCAGCACGTCGCCCGCGACCGCCACGATCAGCGGCACGGCGGCAATGCCGATCGCCAGTCCGATGGCGATGCCGATCGCAGAAACTACCATGATCTGAAACAGATAGACGCGCGCGATCAGGCCGGAGGTCGCGCCGAGCACCTTCAGCGTCGCGATACTCGACCGGCGGGTGGCGAGGTAGGACGACACGCCGTTGCCGACGCCGATGCCCGCAATGACCAGCGCGGTGAGGCCGACCAGCACCAGAAATTCGCCCATCCGCGTCAGGAAGCGCTCGGCCCCGGGCGAGGCGCGGTCGCGGGTGCGGCTGTCCCAGCCCTGCGCCGGATAGCGGTCGGTAAACGCCTTGATCGCTTGCCCCGGGTCATAGCGGCTGGCGATGCGGTATTTGCTCTCGTACAGGCTGCCGGGCGCGATCAGGCCGGTGCGTTGCAATCCCTCCAGCGATACCAAAGCCACTGCGCCGAGGGTGAATCCTTCGCTCAACCGGTCGGGTTCGTCGGCGATGATGCCGGCGACGGTGAAGCGCGCGGTACCGAACCGGACCGGGCCACCGACCCGCAGTTTCAGCCGTTCGACCAGCGCCGGCCCCACATAGGTCTCGGTCGGGGACAGCGGGCGGGCGGTGCCGCGTTGCAGGGTCAGCGCGCCATAGAGCGGATAGGACCGGTCGACCGCTTTCAGCTCGATCGGGGCCGTTTCCCCGCCGAAGTTGACACCCATCGACTGCATCCGCAGCGTTTCGGACACGCGACCCAGCCTCGCCATCGACCGGCGCTCGGCCGGATCGGCGGTGCGCTGCGACACCGACAGTTCGAGGTCGCCGCCGAGCAGGCTCTGGCCGCGCGCGGACAGTTCGCCGGTGATCGAGCGCGTCAGGCTGCCGATCGCGGCCAGCGCACCGACGCCGAGGATCAGGCAGACCAGCAATAGCCGCAGCCCACGGAAGCGGGCATCGAGTTCGCGACGCGCGAAGGTCCATGCGAGACGCCAGTCGGTCATGCGGTGGCTCGGGGGGGGGGCGTGCGGGTTGGCTGGTCCGGAGCCAAGCAGAAACGCCGGTCGCGTGTGCCGCTCTGGACCCCCGCCTGCGCGGGGGTACGGTGAGGGGCGTGCGGTTCGCGCGTTTGTGGATGTGGGGCCTGTACGAAGGCGCTGCGAACGTCCGAAATCCGTACCCCGGCGAAGGCCGGGACCCAGTTGGGGGACGTCAGTATCCTACCAAAAGACCTTGCCAACTGGACCCCGGCCTCCGCCGGGGTACGGCGTGGATGCGGCTCCGGCCGGGACGTTCGCATCGGGCTTGCCTTCGCTGGGGAGGGCAAGCGCGGCTTTCGCAGCGCAACGCTCATCGTGCGCTGTCTCGCGCGATGCGGCCATCGGCCAGTTCGACCACCCGGTCGCAGCGTTCGGCCAGCGCCGGGTCGTGGGTGATGACCAGCAGGGTCGCCCGTGTCGCGGCGCGGCGTTCGAACAGCAGATCCATGACCGCATGACCGGTCGCGCGGTCGAGATTGCCGGTCGGTTCGTCGGCAAAGACCAGCGCCGGGCGTCCGGCCAGCGCGCGTGCGATCGCGACGCGCTGTTGTTCGCCGCCCGACAATTGCGTCGGATAATGGTGGAGGCGGTGGGCCAGACCGACCGATGCCAGTTCGGCTTCGGCACGGGCGAAGGCGTCGGCCACCCCGGCCAGTTCCATCGGTACCGCGACGTTTTCGAGCGCGGTCATCGTCGGCAGCAGGTGGAATGCCTGTAGCACGATGCCGATCCGGCCGCGCCGCGCGCGGGCCAAATCATCCTCGCCCATTGCACCGAAGTCCGCGCCCGCGACATGGACCTGCCCGCCGGTCGCGCGTTCGAGGCCGGACAGCACCGCCATCAGCGACGACTTGCCCGATCCCGACGCACCCAAGAGCGCGACGCTGGTCCCGGCAGGGACGGCAAGGTCGATACCGTGCAGGATGCGGGTCGCAGCGTCGCCTTCGCCCAGCGTCAGGGTGACACCGCACGCGTCGATGACCATATCGTTCGAAACGGATTGCATGGAAGGTTTGTCGCCAGTGACGAAGCAGGGACCCACATATGCGGGCGCGTTCGCCATTCTCCAAGGCGCGTTGCTGCTGTCGGGATGCGGTCAGCCCGATTTGTCGGAGGGGAATGAGACGATCCCGGTGACGGTGAGCAATGCCGCGTCCGCCGCAAGCCCCAAGGCGGCGTCGGTGAAGCCGGTGGCCGGGCCGGAGCGGCTGGTGCTGGCGTTCGGCGACAGCCTGTATGCCGGCTATGGCCTCGCCCGCGGGGACAGCCTGCCCGACGATCTGCAGGATGCGTTGCGCGCGGACGGCATCAACGCGCGGGTCGTGAATGGCGGGATTTCGGGCGATACTAGCGCGGCGGGGCGGCAGCGGCTGGCCTATACGCTCGACCGGCTCGACCGGAAACCCGACCTCGTGCTGCTGGGGCTGGGCGGCAACGACGTGCTGCGCCAGATTCCGCCCGCCGAGACGCGGGCCAATTTCGTCGCGATGCTGGATGAATTGCAGAAGCGCGGCATCCCGGTGGTCCTGACCGGCATGCTGGTGCCGCCCAATCTGGGTCCGGACTATGCCGCGACGTTCAACCGCATCTGGCCGGACATGGCCAAGCGATATGACGCGACGCTCGATCCGTTCATTCTGGCGGGCGTGCTGGGCAACCGGGCGCTGATGCTGCCCGACGGCATCCACCCCAATGCGCAGGGCGTCGACCGGATCGTCGCGCGGTTGGGGCCGGTGGTCGCCGGGCGGCTGGGGGCGATCGACCCGGCGGGGTGAGGGGGCGAGCTTTCGCGAGGGGCTCTTGCGGGAGTCTCGGGGTAAGCGGCAGGGGCTCGGGAGTCGGCATGGTCGCGGCGGTCTTGCGGACACCGAAATCCCGTCGGGAAAGCGTTCGGGTGAGGTACCGGCGTCGGCCGTCAGGTCCTTGGCCTTCGCGAGACCTCTGTGAAAGTCCCGCGCCCCTCCCCTTGCGGTACCCCCGCGGAGGCGGGGGGGGCAGGGTTCCAAGCGCAAGCCATTGTTATCCTTGGCTCTGGACCCCCGCGTGCGCGGGGGTACGGCGGTCCTTGACCAAGGTTGCCATTCTCGCACACGCCTCGCCTTCGCCGGGAAAGGGCCGATCCGCAGAGGCGTCGTGCATGTCCGAGACACGGGTTAAATAGCTCAAACGCGCGCTTTTTCGTAATTGCAGACCTCGCACAGGAATCAATCCGCATCGGTGCAAAAAATCGCCCGATTTCAGTTGGCAGCATCGACTTAATATCGTATACGAAAATCACGATCATGGAGGATGATGTGGTTTCTGGTTCGAGCATGTGGACGGGCGTCTATCCCGCAGCGACGACGCAGTTCGCGGCGGATGGTTCGGTCGATATCGACGCGACGCAGCGTGGATTGGTAGCGTTGGTCGAGGATGGTGTCGACGGGTTGATCCTGCTCGGCACCTGTGGCGAGAATAATTCGCTCGACGTAGCGGAAAAGCATGCGGTGCTGCGCGCCGGTGTCGAGGCGGTCGGCGGGCGCGTGCCGCTGGTATGCGGCGTGTCCGAATTCACGACGCACCGCGCGGCGGCGTTCGCGCAGGAGGTCGAGGCGATCGGCATCGATGCGCTGATGCTGTTGCCGGCCATGGTCTATGTGCCGACGCCGAACGAACTGGCGACGCATTTCCGCACCGTCGCCGACGCGACCGGCCTGCCGATCATGCTGTACAACAATCCGCCCGCATACCGGGTGTCGGTCGACTTCGCGACGCTCGAACTGCTCGATCCGGTCAAGAACATCGTCGCGGTCAAGGAAAGCGCGCCCGATCCGCGCCGCTTCACCGACGTCATCAACCGCTTCGGCGATCGCTATATCGTGATGGCGGGTCTGGACGACGTCGCGCTGGAGGGCATGTTGCTCGGCGCCAGCGGCTGGGTATCGGGCCTGACCAGCGCGTTCCCGCAGGAATCGGTCGCGCTGATCGCGGCGGTCTATCGTGGCGACTGGGAAGAGGCGCGGCGCATCTATCGCTGGTTCATGCCGCTGCTCCACCTCGATGCCGAACATGATCTGGTCCAGTCGATCAAGCTGGCCGAAGAGATCATGGGTCGCGGGTCGGAACGCGTCCGCCTGCCGCGCCTGCCGCTCGAAGGGGCGCGCCGGGCCGAGGTCATCGCGATGGTCGAAAAGTGCGCGGCGACCCGCCCGGTGCTCAAGGCGGCACTCGCCGCCTGATGCGCCACACCTTCTTCTGCATCGACGGCCACACGGCGGGCAATCCCGTCCGTCTGGTGGCCGGGGGCGCGCCGCTGTTGCGGGGTGCCAGCATGGCGGAACGGCGGCAGGATTTCCTGGCGCGGTTCGACTGGATCCGCACCGGGCTATGCTTCGAGCCGCGCGGGCACGACATGATGTCGGGCGGGTTCCTGTACCCGCCGTGCGGCGATGCGGATGCGGCGATCCTGTTCATCGAGACGTCGGGTTGCCTGCCGATGTGCGGGCACGGCACGATCGGGATGATCACCTTCGGGCTCGAGAACGGCCTGATTACCCCGCGCGAGCCGGGCAGGCTGCGTGTCGAGGTGCCGGCCGGCGTCATCGACATCGACTATGTCGCCGACGGCAACCGGGTGCGATCGGTGAAGATCCGCAACGTGCCCGCCTATCTGGCGGCGCAGGACGTGCGGATCGACGTGCCGGGCTTGGGGCCATTGTCGATCGATGTCGCCTATGGCGGCAATTACTATGCGATCATCGAGCCGCAGGGAGCCTATACCGGCCTCGACGATCTCGGCGCGGCGCGGCTCGTGGAACTCAGCCGGACCATCCGCGAGCAGGTGCGGGCGGTCTATGACCCGGTCCATCCTCTGGAACCGACGATCCGGGGCGTCAGCCATGTGCTGTGGGCCGACCGGCCGAAGGGCGACGGCGCGGACGGGCGCAACGCGGTCTTCTATGGCGAGCGCGCGATCGACCGCAGCCCGTGCGGGACCGGTACGTCGGCGCGGCTGGCGCATCTGGCGGCGACCGGCCGGTTGCAGGTCGGCGACCGCTTCGTGCATGAAAGCTATATCGGCAGCCGCTTCGTCGGGCGGGTCGAGGCGGAGACGATGATCGGCGGGCAGGCCGCGATCGTGCCCTCGATCGAGGGATCGGCGATCGCTACGGGATTCAACACGATCTGGATCGATCGCGAGGACCCGTTCTTCGCCGGATTCACCGTGGTATGATGCGGCACTAGAACACGAACGAGGGGGCAGGGGCTTGGCACGAGGGATATTGGGGCCGCTGAAGCCCCTCGACGCGAACGAGTCCGATCCGGACCGCAAGCTGCGCAAGACGCTGAGCTGGCCGCATCTGATCGCGCTGGGGATCGGCGCGATCGTCGGGACCGGCATCTATACGCTCACCGGGGTCGGCGCGGATCGGGCCGGGCCGGCGGTGATCCTGTCCTTTGCGATTGCGGGCGCGGTGTGCGCCTGCGCGGCGCTGGCCTATGCCGAGATGGCGACGCTGATCCCGACCGCCGGCAGCGCGTACACCTATACCTATTCGGTGATCGGCGAGAGTATCGCGTGGATCGTCGGGTGGAGCCTGATCCTCGAATATTCGCTGGCCTGTTCGACGGTGGCGGTCGGATGGTCCGCCTATCTGGTCGGATGGTTGCAGAGTGCCGGGGTGCATCTGCCGCCGCTGTTGCTGTCGGGGCCGCATGGCGGGGGACTGGTGAACCTGCCCGCCGTGCTGGTGGCGCTGGGCATCGCGGGCATGCTGGTGGCGGGGACCAAGGAGAGCGCGACGTTCAACATCGCGCTGGTCGCGATCAAGATGGTCGCGCTGGCCGTGTTCGTCTTCTTCGCGCTGCCGGCGTTTTCGGGCAGCAATTTCGAACCGTTTATGCCCTATGGCTTTGGCAGCCAGGTGCAGGGCGGGGCGACGCGCGGGGTGATGGCGGCGGCGGCGATCGTGTTCTTCGCCTTTTACGGCTTCGATGCGGTCGCGACCTCGGCCGAGGAGGCACGCAATCCGGGCCGCGACCTGACGATCGGGATCATCGGGTCGATGGCGGCGTGCACCGCCATCTATATGGGGGTCGCGGTCGCAGCGATCGGGGCGGTCAGCTATGTCGACCTCGGCCGCTCCGCCGAGCCGCTGGCCTATGTGTTGCGGACGTTGCAGCATCCGTTCGCGGCGTGGGCGATCGGGCTGGCGGCGCTGATCGCGCTGCCGTCGGTCATTCTGGTGATGATGTACGGGCAGAGCCGCATCTTCTTCGTGATGTCGCGCGACGGGTTGTTGCCGCGCTCGCTCAGCCGGGTGTCGGCGCGGACCGGGTCGCCGGCGCTGGTGACGATGGTGACCGGCGTGTTCGTGGCGGCGGTGGCGGGCTTCTTCCGGCTCGACGAGATCGCCGAACTGGCGAATGCGGGGACGCTGCTGGCGTTCATCGCGGTCGCGACGTGCATGATGGTGCTGCGCAAGCGGGCACCCGACATGCCGCGCGTGTTCCGCTGCCCCGCGCCGTTCGTGGTGGGGACGCTGGCGATCCTCGGCTGTCTGTACCTGCTGGTCAGCCTGCCGACGCAGACGCTGGTCCGGTTCGGATTGTGGAACGTGGTCGGGGTCGTCTTCTACCTCGGCTATGGCCGTGCGCGCAGTCTGGTGCGCGCACGCGGATGATCGAGCGCGCGCCCGCGACCGCGATCGTCATCGGCGACGGCGTCGTCGGGCTGAACGTCGCGCTGGCGCTGCAACGGCGCGGCACGGCGGTGACGATCGTCGCGCCCGATGCTCCATGGCGGGGCGCGTCATGGGGCAATGCCGGGCATATCGCGGTCGAACAGGTCGAACCGCTCGCGTCGCTGGCGACGATCCGGAGCGTGCCGGGCCGGCTGTTCTCGCGCGGGGGCGCGCTGGCGTTGCCGCCGCGCGCGATCGGAGCGTGGTTGCCGTTCAGTTTGCGGATGTTGCTCGCGGCGCGTCCGGCGCGGTTCCGGCGTGGCAAGGCGGCACTGTCGGCGCTGCTCGCGACCGCGATCCCCGCGTGGCGACAGGTGCTGGCGGAGGCGGACGCGGATGACCTGCTGCGCGTCGACGGGCATTTCGTGGTGTGGGAAACGCCGGACAGCGCGGCGCGGGGCCGGCGCGGATGGATGGCGGCCGATACCGGCACCGCGAGCGTGCGCGATGCGACGCCTGAGGAACTGGCGCAGCTTCGCGCCCTGACCGACGTTCCGATCGCCGGCGCGATCCGGTTCGTCGGCAGCGGGCAGATCGTCGATACGACCGCCTTGGGCAAGGCACTGACCACGCGCTTCGCGGCGCAGGGCGGGACGTTCGTGCGGGGCCGGGTACGCGCGGTCGGCGGTGACGGGCGGGTGACGCTGGACGACGGTACGACCCACGCCGCCGACGTCGCGGTGGTCGCGGCCGGGGCGGCCTCCGCCGCGCTGGTCGCGCCGGCCGGCCTGTCCGCGCCGCTGATCGCCGAGCGCGGTTATCATATCGAGGGAGATCCCGGCGACTGGCCCGCCGACCTGCCGCCGGTGGTGTTCGAGGATCGGTCGATGATCGTCACCCGCTTCGCCACCCGCCTGCGCGCGGCGAGCATCGTCGAATTCGCGCGGATCGATATGGCCCCCGATCCCCGGAAATGGGCGCGGTTGTGCGGGCATGTCGCCAGCCTCGGCCTGTCGATCGGCGCGCCGGTCGAACCATGGATGGGCGCACGGCCGACGCTGCCCGACTATCTGCCCGCGATCGGGCGGCGCGGGGCGATCGCCTATGCCTTTGGTCATCAGCATCTCGGCCTGACGCTGTCGGCGACGACCGGCGAGGCGCTGGCGGCCCTGCTGCACGGCGAGACGCCGGCAGTCGACCTGACCCCGTTCGATCTGGGACGCTTCGGATGAGGCGCGGTTGCGCATCGTCCCGCCGCCAAGCTAAGGCACCAGCCCCGGAATATACCGACCGGACGAGGCGCTTTCCATGACCGGCATCATTATCCGCAACCTGTCCGACCAGCTCGTCGATCTGGTCCGCGACCGCATTCTCGCCGGCCGGGTCGAGCAGGACCGCGCGATCCGGCAGGACGCGCTGGCCGCCGAACTGGGGGTCAGCAAGATCCCGCTGCGCGAGGCGCTGACCCGGCTGGAGCAGGAGGGGCTGCTGCGGTCGCGCGCCAATCACGGCTATTTCGTGCGCGAGCTGACCATCGACGAAGCCGAGGAAGTCTATGCCCTGCGTCTGCGGCTGGAGCCGGAGATCGCGGCGGCGGCGGCCGTGCGCGCGACCGAGGCGGAGCGCGAGACGGCGACCCGGACCCTCGCGCGACTCGACGCGGCCACCAACGCGCATGGCGAAGGCGTCGGCGCGTTCAACCGCGCCTTCCACCTCGCGCTGCTGCGCCCGTCGCGCCAGCCGATCACCACGACGGTGCTGGAGCGGCTGCACGTGCTGGGCGAACGCTATGTGCGCAAGCATCTCGAACCGCTCGGTCGCGACCAGCGGGCGAACGACGAACATGCCGAGCTGCTCGATCGCTGGCTGTCGCGCGATGCCGCAGCGGTGCGCGAGGCGATGTATGGTCACATCGAGCAGACGGTGGTCGACCTGCGCCGCGAATTCCAGACCGACGCGCCACCCGCCTGACGGAGGGCAGAAAGCGGTATCACGGGATCGTCACCGACGGTGCCGATCGTCATACCGTGACCATTTTCGGCCCTTTCCCGCACGGAAAGGACGCTATCGGCACCACCGCACTAACTTTCCTGCTCGTACATAGTATAATATATTTGATGAGTTCGTTTCGATGTGTATGTTCCCTTCAAACAATGGGGGGTTGACGATGCAACGTATGACGAGATTGCTGGCATCCGCGGCGGTAACCGCGCTGGTGTTGGGGAACGCCTTGCCGGCCTTCGCACAAGCGACGACCGATGGTCAGGTCGCCGGCGAAGCGAGCGAAGGCGATGGCGAGGTCATCACCGTCACCGGCACGCGCCTTGCCCAGCCGGGGGTGATGAGCAACAGCCCGATCACGACCGTCGATGCCGCCGAGATCCGGTTGCAGGGCGCAACCAATATCGAGAGCGTCCTCAATCGCCTGCCGCAGATCACGCCGGACGCGAACGAGAATGTGTCGAACGGATCGGACGGGACCGCGAAGGTGAACCTGCGCAACCTCGGCAGCAATCGTAACCTCGTGCTCGTCAACGGGCAGCGGCTGCTGCCGATCCAGGCGACCGACCTGAACTTCATTCCGTCGTTCATGGTGCAGCGGGTCGATGTCGTGACCGGCGGTGCGTCGGCGGTGTACGGGTCCGACGCGGTATCGGGCGTCATCAACTTCGTGCTGCGCGACAATCTGAACGGTGTGAAGACCGACGTGCAATATGGCTTCTCGGCGCATCAGAACGACAATGCCGCGAACCGTGCGCGGGTCGTCGGCGCGGGCTTCACCCCGGCGTTGCGCAGCCCGGTCGATGGACAGCGTTTCGACGCGAACATCGCGCTGGGTGCCAATTTCGCCGAGGATCGCGGCAACGTGACCGCCTATTTCGGCTATCGCGACGTGAAGCCGATCCTGCAATATAACCGCGACGTATCGGCCTGCGCGCTCGATCCGGTGTTCTCCGGCACGCCATCGGCGGCGACGTCGCTGACCTGTGGTGGATCGTCGAACAATCAGTATGGGCGGTTCGTGCCGCTGCGCTCGGGCATCGCTGCCGGCGGGTATAACAATATCAAGGACGGTCAGAAGACCTGGGTCCAGTATAACCCCGACTTCCGCTACAACTACGCGCCGCTGAATTACTTCCAGCGCAACGACACCCGCTTCATTGCCGGTGCCTTTGCGAAGTATGAAGTCAATCCGGCCGTGGAAGTCTATGGCAGCTTCATGTTCATGGACGACCGCACCAATTCGCAGGTCGCGCCGTCGGCCCTGTTCCAGGGGTATCCGTATTCGATCAACTGCAACAACCCGCTGATGAGCGCGCAGCAGGCAGGGTTGCTGTGCGGCAGCGCGGCGGCGGGCACCAACGTCAACCAGGACGTCTATATCGGCTATCGTCCGGTCGCCGCCCCGGCCCAGCCGCGCCGCGACGACCTGCGCCACACCGACTATCGCGTCAGCGGCGGTTTCCGGGGCGAGATCGCGCCGGGTATCCGCTACGATGCCAATGCGCTGTTTTCGACGGTGATCTTCAACGAGACGTATCGGAACGACATCGACCCGCAACGCGCCAACCGCGCGCTGAAGGTCGATCTGGTCAATGGCGTGCCGACGTGCCGCTCGGTCGTCGACGGTTCGGACCCGAGCTGCGTTCCGCTCAACGTCTTCCAGTTCGGCGGGCCGACCGCGGCGGCGCTCGCCTATGTCTATGCGCCGACCAGCACCGAGGGGCTGGACAAGGAAACGGTCCTGTCGGGCACGCTGACCGTCGACGGCGGCGAATATGGCGTGAAGCTGCCATGGGCCGATAGCGGGATCGGCGCGGTCTTCGGCGTCGAGCATCGTCGTGAATCGCTCGAATTCCGGGCCGACGCGCTGGCGCTCGCCAAGGGCACGAAGGAGATCGAGGGCGGCTTCAATGTGACCGAAGGGTTCACCGAAGTCCGGGTGCCGATCGTCGAGGACCGGCCGTTCTTCAGGGAACTGTCGCTGACCGGCGGCTATCGCTTCTCGAACTACAGCACCAGCGACAAGGGCATTTCCACCTACAAGGGCGAAATCGCCTGGGCACCGTCGCGCGACCTGCGCCTGCGCGGCGGATATAACCGCGCGATCCGGGCACCCAATATTTCCGAACTGTTCGGGGCGCAAAGCCCGGGCAATGTGACGACGCAGGACCCGTGCTCCGGCACCAGCCCGGCGGCGACGTTGCAGCAGTGCCAGAATACCGGCGTCACCGCCGCGCAATATGGCAACATCATCGAATGCCCGAGCGAGCAGTGCACCGGCTTTTTCGGCGGCAACCAGGCGTTGCGCCCCGAAGAGGCGGACACCTACACCGCCGGGCTGGTGCTGACCCCGCGCTTTGCCAAGCGGTTGATGCTGTCGGTCGATTATTTCAACATCAAGGTGAAGGACTATATCGGCGTGATCCCGGTCACGCTGACGATCAGCCAGTGCATCGCGACCGGCGATCCGTTCTTCTGTTCGCTGTTCAACCGCAATCCGCGCAACGGCGTGCTGTTCGGCGGCGACGCGACGACCGCCGGCTTCGTCACCTCGACGACGCAGAATACCGGTTCGCTCGCCACCAGCGGTCTCGACCTCGGGGTGAACTACGGGGTCGACACCGCCCTCGGCGATTTCAGCGTGAGCATGGTCGGAACGTGGCTGCGCGACCTGACGACCGAACCGCTGCCGGGTCTTGGTTCCTATGACTGCAAGGGCCTGTTCGGCGGCACCTGCGGCCAGCCGAGCCCGGAGTGGCGGCACCAGGCGCGCTTCACCTGGACCTCCACCGACGGCAAGGGTTCGATCTCGCTCAACTGGCGCTACATCGGCGCGACGAAGAACTCGTTCAACACCGATGACGAGAACCTGAAGGGATCGACCTATGTCGTGAATTCGCGCCTGCCGGTCGCCAACTATTTCGATCTGGCGGCCAGCGCGACGGTGATGAAGGATGTGGCGCTGCGCATCGGCGTCAACAACCTGCTCGACCGCGATCCGCCGGCGATCGCACAGGGCGTGCTGGCGTCCTTTGGCAACGGCAACACCTATCCCGGCGTGTACGACGTCGCCGGGCGGACCTTCTTCGTCGGTCTGTCGGCCGAATTCTGAGGAAGGATACCGGTGGCCGGTGCCCCTGCGGTATCGGCCACCGGGCTAGGGAGAAGAAGCAATGATCGGTCGCGTCGCGCTTGCCATGCTGGTGTCCACACTGGCGGTCGCGACCGCCACCGCGCAGACGGCGGCACCGGCCGAATGGGAGCGGCCGGAGGTCATCCGGATCGGTGCCGAACCGATGCACGCGACGTTCGACGGCTTCGAGACGCGGGCGCTCGCGCTGCGCGACGATCCGGTGCGATCGCGCTATCACCTGTCGCTGGACGGCCAGTGGCGGTTCCACCGATCGGCGACCCCCGAAACGCGGCCGGTCGGCTTCGAACGGCCCGACTATGACGTCGGCGGCTGGGGCACGGTGGCGGTGCCCGGCATCCTGCAGGCGCAGGGGCAGGGGACGCCGGTGTTCGTCGGATCGGGTTATCCGTTTCCGATGGACCAGCCCCGAATCGACCACCGGCTGAACGAGGTCGGATCGTATCGCCGCGAGGTGACGGTGCCGCCGCACTTTGCCGGGCGGCGGATGCTGCTGACGATCGGGGCGGCGGGTGCGGCCTATTATCTATGGGTGAACGGGCAGCGGATCGGCTATTCCGAGGACTCCAAGCTGCCCGCCGAGTTCGACGTGACCGCGGCGATGCGGCCGGGGCGCAACACGGTCGCGATCGAACTGTATCGCTATGCCGATGGCAGCTATCTGGAAGATCAGGATTTCTGGCGGGTCAACGGGATCGAGCGCAGCGTGACGCTATATGCCGCGCCGGCGACGCACCTGCGCGACATCGATGTGCGTGCCGGGCTGGCGAACGGGTTTCGCGACGGCACGCTGGTGCTGAACGTTGCGGTGGCGGGGGCGAGCGCGGCGGTGCGGGTGCGGGTGCGGGCAAGCGTCCTCGATGGCGGGCGGGCGGTACTGACGCGCGAGGGGGTGCCGGACGCGCAGCGCACCGTCCGGCTGACCGGCGACGTGCCGGCGGTGCGGGCATGGAGCGCCGAGACGCCCGATCTCTATACGCTGCTGGTCGAACTGCTCGATGCGAAGGGGCGCGTGGTCGAGGCGACGCAACGCCGGATCGGGTTCCGCACGGTCACGATCGAGGATGGCGAGGTGCGCGTCAACGGCCGGCGGATCATGATCCGCGGCGTCAACCGGCACGAACATGACCCGCATACCTTCCGGATTGTGTCCGAAGCGACGCTGCGCCGCGATCTGGAATTGATGAAGGCGGCGAACGTCAACGCGGTCCGCACGTCGCATTACCCCAACGACCCGCGCCTGTACGAACTGGCCGATGCGGTCGGGCTGTACGTGATGGACGAGGCCAATATCGAGAGTCACGGCTATCTGTCGCAGGCACAACAGAGCGGTGATTTCGAGGGCACGCTGCTCGGCTACAAGCCCGAATGGAAGGCCGCGCATCTCGACCGGGTCGAACGGATGGTGGAGCGCGACAAGAACCACCCCTCGATCCTTTTCTGGTCGCTGGGCAACGAGACCGGCGTCGGCACCAGTTTCGAGGCGGCGGCGAAGTGGGTGAAGGCGCGCGACGACACCCGGCTGGTCAGCTTTCTGGGGCACAGCATGAGCGGGTGGCGGCACCCGACCAATGCCTATGTCGATATCTTCGCGCCGATGTACGACGATGTCGAAAAGATGGTCGATTATGCCGAGCGGCCCGAATTCACCCAGCCGCTGATCCTGTGCGAATATGCCCATGCGATGGGCAACAGCCTCGGCAATTTTCAGGACTATTGGGACGTCATTCGCGCCCACCGGAAATTGCAGGGCGGGTTCGTATGGGACTGGGTCGACCAGACCATCTTGCGCAAGGACGCGGCGGGGCGCGACTATTGGGCGCAGGGCCGCGACTTCGTTCCTGACGGCGACGACAGCCCGGTCGGCGACGGCGTCATCCGGTCGGATCGGACGCCCGATCCCGAATATTATGAGATGGCGAAGGTCTATGCCCCGATCGCGTTCGCGCGGGCGGACGAGGGGTTCGTCGTGCTGAACCGGCACGACCATATCGACCTGTCGCGCTTCACGCTCGATTATGCGGTGCTGGAGGACGGGCGCGCGGTCGCGACGGGGCGGGTGGCGATGCCGGTCGTGGCAGCGGGGCAGCGCGCGCTGCTGTCGCTGGCGTTGCCGCCGGCGCGCGATGCCGGGGCGGAACGGATGCTGGTGCTGCGCGCACGGGCCAAAGCGGGGGCGATCCCGCTGGTCGCGGCGGGGCATGTCGTCGGGTACGAACAATTCGCGCTGTCGCCGCCGCGTCCGCTGGCGGCGGCGCAGGGCAGCACGACACCGGTCGATGGCGGCGACGTCCTGCGGCTGGCGGCGGGCGATGCGGTGCTGGAGATCGATCGGGCGACCGGGCTGGTCCGGCGCTATGCGCGCGGGCGGACGACGTTGCTGAGCGGCGGTGCGCCCGATTTCTGGCGGGCGCCGACCGACAACGACGTCGGCACCGGCATGACCAAGAGCCACCGGATGTGGGAGCAGTTCAGCAACAACCGGCGGCTGGATGCGATCGCGATCGACGGCGATGCGATCGTCGTTCGTCATGACATGGGCGTGGGATCGGTGAAGGTCACGACGCGCTGGACGATGGATGCCGGCGGCGTGGCGCGGGCGGCGGTACGGTTCGTGCCGCTGCGCGACGACCTGCCCGATCCGCCGCGCATCGGCATGCAGTTCCGGACGCCGCCGTCGCTCGACCGCATCCGCTGGTACGGGCGCGGGCCGTGGGAAAGCTATGCCGATCGCAAGACAGCGGCGCTGGTCGGCGAGTATGCCGGCACGCTGGCCGAGCAATATCATGGCTATGCCCGGCCGCAGGAATCGGGGACCAAGCAGGATGTGCGCTGGATCGCGGTGACCGGTGCCGACGGGGCCGGCGTACGGGTTACCGGTGACCGGCCGCTGGCGGTGAACGCGCTGCCCTTTCCCTATGCCGATCTGATGGAAAAGCCGCCGGCCAAGGCGCACAGCAGCGACATCCGCCCGCATGGCGACGGTACTCTGCTGATCGACGTCGCGCAGAGCGGTGTCGGCGGGGATACCGGATGGAGCACCGATGGGCGGCCGCACATGCGCTATCGCGTGCCGCTCCGCCCGATCGACTGGACGTTCACGCTGGAGGCGGCACGATGAAGCGGTTGTTGCTGGCGCTCGCACTGTTGGCAGGGCCGGTGCAGGCACAGACCGATCCCCGGGTCGCGCAGTCGATCGCGCTGCGCGACCAATGGCAGTGGCTGACGCGCGACATCGCCTTTCCGGCGGAATGGGACGCGGACGGGCGGCACTTCCATTATCGCAAGACGGTCGCGGGCGGGTTCGCGTTCGTCGACGTCGATACCGCGACGCGCGCCAAGTCGGCGGCGTTCGATGCGGCGGCGGTGGCGAGGGGACTTGCGAAGGCGCAGGGACAGGCGGTCGATCCGCTGCGGCTGCCGTTCGAGCATTTCGATTTCGAGGGCGCGCGGCGCGCGATCCGCTTCGCGATCGATTACGTCCCGTGGCGCTGCACGCTGACCGACTATGTCTGCGCGCCGGTCGACGAACCGGGCCGGCGACCGCGCGGGTTCGGGGTGGTGCGGGACCTGAAGGTCCCGGCGCTGAACGTGCCGCAGCGCTCGCCCGACGGCGCGCGCGAGGCGCTGATGGTCGACGACAATCTGGTCGTGCGCGGTGCGAACGGCGGTGCGGAGGCGTGGCGCAGTCAGGACGGCAGTCCCGGCGATTTCTACGATCCCGAGACGCTCGTCTGGTCCCCCGATGGCAAATGGCTGGCGCTGTACCGGGTGCGGCCCGGCTATCGCCGGATCGTGACGCGGGTGGTGTCGTCGCCGGTGGGGCAGGTGCAGCCCAAATTGGCCGAGCAGTTGTATCCCAAGCCCGGCGATGCGATCGATCAGGAGCGGCCGGTGCTCTTCGAGGCGGCGACCGGACGGCGGATCGACGTGTCCGACGCATTGTTCCCGAACCCGTGGCAACTCGCCGATATCCAGTGGCGCAAGGACAGCCGCAGCTTCGCGTTCGAGTATCTGCGGCGCGGTTTCCAGCAGGCGAAGGTGATCGCGGTCGATACCGCCACCGGCACGGCGCGTGCCGTTATCGGCGAGGATGCGAAGACCTTCGTCTTCAACGAACGCCGCTTCGTGCACGACGTGAAGGGCGAGGGGCGCGAACTGATCTGGGCATCGGAGCGCGACGGCTGGCGGCATCTGTATTGGGTCGACGGCGCGACCGGGCGGGTGCGGCCGATCACGCGGGGACGCTGGGTCGTGCGCGATATCGCCCGCATCGATGACGATGCGCGGCGCATCTGGTTTTCGGCCGGCGGGGTGACCCCGGGCGAGGACCCGTATCACAAACACTGGTTCCGGATCGATTTCGACGGGCGTAACCTGACCCGGCTGACCGATGGCGATGAAACGCACGAGGCGCGCTTCTCGCCCGACGGCACCAGTTTCGTCGATGTGCATTCGCGCACCGACCTGCCGGAAGTGACCGACCTGCGCGATGCGTCGAGCGGCCGGATCATCGCGACGCTGGAGCGGGGCGACGTGCGCGCGCTGACCGCCGCCGGCTATCGCCCGCCCGAGCCGTTCGTCGCCAAGGGACGCGACGGGACCACCGACATCTACGGGATGGTGGTGCGGCCGCGCGACTATGATCCGGGCAAGCGGTACGCGGTGATCGAGAACATCTATGCCGGGCCGCACGACAGTTTCGTGCCGAAGGGATATTGGCCGTTCGGCGGGTTTTCCGGCGGCGACAAGGCGATGGGGATGCAGCAGATCGCCGATCTGGGCTTCATCGTCGTGATGATCGACGGGATGGGCACGGCCAACCGGTCGAAGGCATTCCATGACGTCGCGTGGAAGAATCTGGCCGACAGCGGCTTTCCCGACCGGATCGCATGGATGAAGGCACTGGCGGCGAAGGACGCGTCGGTCGATCTGTCGCGGGTCGGCATTTATGGCGGGTCGGCGGGCGGGCAGAGCACGCTCAACGCGCTGCTGTTCCATCCCGACTTCTACAAGGCCGGGGTCGCGTTCGCCGGGTGTTTCGACAACCGCATGGACAAGATCGACTGGAACGAACAATGGCTCGGCTGGCCGGTCGATGCGAGCTATCTGGCGGCGTCGGGCGTGGTCCATGCCGACAAGTTGCAGGGCAAGCTGCTGCTGGTGGTCGGCGAGCAGGATTCGAACGTCGATCCGGCGTCGACGATGCAGGTCGTCGACGCGCTGATTCGTGCGGACAAGGATTTCGAACTGCTGGTGGTGCCGAACGGCGAACATGCCGCCGGCCGGTCGACCGGGCCGGTCGCCTATGGGCAACGGCGCGAATACGACTTCTTCCTGCGCGCGCTGGGTGGGGCGCGGTAGACATACCCCATCCGTCATCCCCGCGAAGGCGGGGATCCAGACGCGCAGGTCCGGCGATGGAGTCGCAGTCGTCAGAGGTTCTGGATCCCCGCCTCCGCGGGGATGACGGTGGTGGCTAGCGCGGGGACAGGGTCAAGGTCGTGGCGGTCGACGACAGCGCGACGGTCGTGAACCCCCGCTCCTCCACACCCTTGTCGATCGCATAGGCCGCGCCGCCGGCCGGTGCCTCGACCGACAGATGCGCGGTCGGTGTGGTCGCGGTCGCCGGGTCGAGCGTCAGTTCGATAAGGCGCGTTGCCGGCAGCCAGCGGGCACGCGCGATCGTTCCCGCCGCCAGTGTGATCCATTGTCCGGCGGGGGCGATGAACAGCCGGGTGCGCGCCCCGTCGCGCGGTTCGATCGCGATCGCCCCGCCATCCTCGCGCACGATCCCGCCGAAGCCCAGCCAACCGAAGGTCGGGTCCTGCACCAGATAGGTCGCGGCGGCATAGGCATGGCCGAAATAGCCCATGCCGTAATCGCCGGTATAGGCATCCCAGCGCATCATATCGGGTTCGGAGTGGAACGCCGCAGAGGCGAAGCCCTCGCGGTCGACATTGGTGATGCCGCCCATGAGGCCGCCATAAGCGACGCGCAGCAAATGAAGATCGGCCGGATCGCGGCGATAGGCGTCGAACAACGGGACGGCGTTCAGCGCGGAGCCGTAATGATGGATTTGACGCTCGATCCGCTTCACCTTGCCGCCGTAGAGGAAGTCCCAGTAGCGGCGGGCATTGCCGTTATAGCCCCAGTGCGGGATCGTCGGGTCGTAGCCCAGGATCACCTCGCGCGTGACCGCTGCCTCGCGCGGGTGGTCGAAATAGCGCATCCACGCATAGACCTCGGGCTGGCCGGTCGAATCCCACGCCATCTCGCTGCCGAACGGATAGGCGAGCGTCCGCCAGTGATCGGCGCGCGCCTTCATCAATCCCTCGACCTCGCGCGCGTCGTCGGTCAGCCCCTCACGCTTCAGGTCGGTAAGGATCTCGACGAAGATCTCGCCCTCCATCTGCCCGAATTGCGCATAATGCGGCGCGTCGCGCATCATCGCGACGGTCGTGCGCGCGGCCATGGCGAGATAGAAGCGCCAGTCGTGGCGGGTGACCAGCCCGGCGTGATGGCGTGCGAGCCGATACAGCACCCAATGCCCGATCGCGACATGGGGGTAATTATACGAACGGCCCAGATCGTCGGCCTGTTTCCTGTCCCACGACGCCCAGGTCGACCAGTCGATGCCCTTGTCGTAATAGGACCCGAACGCCTTGGGATCATAATAGAACAGGCTTTTCTTCACCCCGCCGCTCGCCATCTGCAACCGGCCGAGCACGGTTTCGTCGACCATTTGCTCCAGCTTGGCGACCTCGCCGGCATCGGGATGGTCGAGCTGCTTCATGGTCGCGGCCACCCATGCGCCGCCGCCGCCCTCGTCGCTCATCCCCGCGATCCAGACGCGCTGGTCCTGCGTGACGATGCGGTTCGCCTCGCGATCATAGGTGAGGATCGCGGGCGCGCGGTGAAAGGGGTCGGCGGCGTCGTCGAACCATTGCCGCGTCGTGCTGAAGCGGCCGAGATCGGCGGCGACCTGCGCGAGCGGCTTGGTGACGTAGTAATGGACGCTCTGCACGCTGCCATCGGCATAGGTGATCGCGACCCGCGCCCGGCCCCAGCCGGTGCCGGTGACGCGCCAGCGGTTCCAGCCCGCCGGGCCGGCGACGCGGGTCAGCGTGAGCGCATCGGCAGGGGTGACGGCGACGTCGCGCACCGGCTGCGCGGCACGGACGAACAGGTCGGCGGGGCTGTCGGTAGGGACGACATAGCCGGGAAAGCCGATCGCGACCGGCCGGCGCTCGGCCTGCAGCGTCGGTTCGATCGCGCGGATCGACGGCGCGGTGACCAGCCGCACGCCGAACGTCCGCCGCTCGCCCGGGGCGAGCGTGAAGCCGGTCGCGGGGTTCCATGGCTGCCCCTTGTCCGCCATCGCAGCACTGGCGACCATCCAGTCGTAAAAGCCCTCGAACGTCTGCTGGCGCGGGGTGCGATCGGTGAAGACGCTGCCCGCGCCCTTCCGCCGCGCATCGTCGAGGATGCGATATTGTTCGAGCGGGGTGCGGCCATCGGGTACGACCAGCAGCGCAGGCCCCTTCCCGTTGAGGCGCGTGACCTGAAGATAGCCGGCGTCGTTGCCGATATACGGGTCGACGAAGCTCGCCTGCGCATGCGCCTGTTCCAGCGAACGATCGGTGATGATGTTGTCGAACACCATCGGCATCCCCAGCGCGCCGACCTCGACCGGCGTGGTGCCGCGATTGACGAGGGTAAAGCGCAGCACCGGCGTGCCGCGCTCACGCAGCCAGGTGCGCTCGACGGTGAGCGGGAACCCCGCGCCCATCGTCGCGGTCATGTCGGCGCGCGCGATCACGGTGCCGGCGGCCGGCAGCGCGCGGACCGGAACGCGGTGCTGCGCCGACGAGAAGTCGCGCCACGTGCCACCGGCGCTGCGGACGCGCAGGTGGAGATCGCCGATCTGGTTGAAGCCATCGCCCTTGCGCGTCGCGGCCCGCCCGCCGGGTACGAAATCGAACGCCGGTTCGGCGGCGGGGGAGAGGGTGCGCAGCGTCTGGCTGGCGGGATCGAGGGTGAGCGTCAGCGTGGCGGCGGCATGGCGCATCGGCGCGGGGGCGGCGGTCAGCATCGCGCTGGCCCCCAGCGACAACATCGTGCCCAATGCCACGCTGCCCAGATATACCGTGTATCGCCGCATAACCCTGCCCCCTGCCTGCAACCGATCGGTTGACTCCGACCCATCTTACCCTATCGTATACAATATTCTTGGGAGATGGAAATGCTGGTTGGACGTCGTGCGTTCCTGATGTCGTCCGCGACGTTGCCGGTGCTCGCGCTGCCGGCGGCGGCGCGCACCATGGCGGCGTTGCCGGCAACGGCCAAGCCGTTTCCGCTGTCGGCGGTGCGGTTGCGCCCGTCCGACTATGCGCGCGCGGTCGAGGTGAACCGCGCCTATTTGTTGCGGTTGTCGCCCGACCGGCTGCTCCACAATTTTCACAAGTTCGCCGGCATGACGCCCAAGGCCCCGGTCTATGGCGGATGGGAAAGCGACACGATCGCCGGCCATACGCTGGGGCATTATCTGTCGGGGCTGGCGCTGACCCATGCCCAGACCGGCTGCACCGACTGCGTGGCGCGCGCGACCTATATCATCGGCGAACTGGCGCGGTGTCAGGCGGCCCATGGCGACGGCTATGTCGCGGGCTTCACCCGCAAGCGCAAGGACGGGACCGTCGTCGACGGGAAGGAGATTTTCCCGGAGATCATGCGCGGTGACATCCGGTCGGCCGGGTTTGATCTCAACGGCTGCTGGGTGCCCTATTACAACTGGCACAAGCTCTATACCGGGCTGTTCGACGTCATCGACCATATCGGCGCGAACGAGCAGGCGATGGCGATCGCGATCGGACTGGGTGGCTATATCGACCGGGTGTTCGCCGCGCTGAGCGACGATCAGGTACAGGTCATGCTCGCCTGCGAATATGGCGGGCTGAACGAGAGTTTCGCCGAACTGCACGCGCGGACCGGCGACGCGCGCTGGCTGCGGCTGGCCGAGCGGATCTATGACAAGCGCAACCTCGATCCGCTGACGCAGAAGCGTGACCAGCTGGCGAATTTCCATGCCAATACGCAGGTGCCCAAGCTGATCGGGCTGGCGCGGCTGCACGAGATCACCGGCAAGCCCGAACAGGCGACCGCCGCGCGCTTCTTCTGGGAACAGGTGACGCGGCATCACAGCTATGTGATCGGCGGCAATGCCGACCGCGAATATTTCAGCGCGCCGGACACGATCGCGCAGCACATCACCGAACAGACGTGCGAGCATTGCAACACGTACAATATGTTGAAACTGACCCGGCATCTATATGCGTGGCAGCCCGACGGGGCGCTGTTCGACTTTTACGAACGCGCGCATCTGAACCATGTCATGGCGCAGCAGGAACCGGTGAACGGCGGCTTCACCTACATGACGCCGCTGATGACCGGGGCGAAGCGCGACTATTCGGCGCGCGACGGCGAGGAATTCTGGTGCTGCGTCGGCACCGGCATGGAAAGCCATGCCAAGCACGGCGAAAGCATCTTCTGGACCGGGGACGATGCCCTGATCGTCAACCTCTACATCCCCGCCGACGCGAAATGGCAGGCGCGCGACGCGACGCTGGCGCTGGAGACGGGCTATCCGTTCACGGGCGAGGCGACGCTGACCTTCGCATCGCTGGGCAAGGCGGGCACCTTCCCGGTCGCGCTGCGCGTGCCGGGCTGGGCGAAGGGGCGCGAGCTGCTGGTGAACGGCAAACCGGTCGACGCGGCCTCCGCCGGGGGATATGCGATCGTCACCCGGCGGTGGAAGGCGGGCGATGCGGTCACGATCCGCCTGCCGCTCGACCTGCGGATCGAGGCGACGCCGGGCGATGCGCAGACGATTGCGGTGCTGCGCGGGCCGCTGGTGCTGGCCGGCGACCTCGGGCGTGCCGATGGCGAATGGGACAGGCCCGATCCGTCGATGGTCGGCGACGACCTGCTCGCCGGGTTCGTGTCGGTGGCGGGCGAGGATGCGCAATATGCGACGCGCGGGCTGATCCGGCCCGGCGACCTGAGCTTCGTCCCCTTCTATCGCCAATATGATCGCCGCTCGGCGGTCTATTTCAAGCGGTTCACCGATGCGCAGTGGAAAGTGGAGGAAGCCGGCTTCCTTGCCGAACAGGCCCGGCAAAAGGATCTGGCGGCGCGGTCGGTCGACGTCATGCATCTGGGCGAGATGCAGCCCGAGCGCGACCATCAGCTGACGTCCGAGATTTCCTACCCGCTGGTCTATCGCGGGCGGAACGGGCGCGACGCGCGCACCGGGGGCTTTTTCGAATTCGCCATGGCGGTGAAGCCCGGACCGCTGGTCCTGCAGGCAACCTATTGGGGGGATGAGCGCAAGCGCAGTTTCGACATCCTGATCGACAATCAACGGATCGCAACCCAGACGCTCGACGCCGATCGGCCGGGGGCGTTCTTCGACGTGGATTACCCGGTGCCCGAGCCGCTGACCAAAGGCAAGAAACAGGTGAAGGTGCGCTTCGTGCCGCATGACAGGAACAGCGCGGGGCCGGTGTTCGGTGTCCGGCTGTTCACCGCAAAGGCGGGTGCCACCGCGTGAGCGAGCCGCAAGTCCGCATGACCCTGTCCGAGGTGCGCGACTATGCCCGCGCGACGCTTGCCCGTGTCGGGCTGGCCCCGGCGCATGTCGCGGCGGTCGCCGAGACGATCGTCGTCGGGGAGCGCGATGGCTGCGGCGCGCACGGCCTGTACCGGTTGCTGGTCGCGGCGCATTCGGTTGCGAGCGGCGTGGTGGTGCCCGATGCGGTCCCGGTGCTGGAACGACGGGCGGCGGGCGTGGTGCGGGTGGACGGGAAAGGCGGCTTTGCCCAGCTGGCGTTCGAGACCGGTCGCGATGCGCTGATCGAGGCGGCGCGCGCGAACGGGATCGCGGCGCTGGCGATCAACCATGCCGTCCACTTCGCCGCGCTGTGGCCCGAGGTCGAGGCACTGGTCGACCATGGGCTGGTCGCGCTGGCGGTGACGTCGAACCATGCGTGGGTCGCGCCGGCCGGCGGCACGCAGCCGGTGTTCGGCACCAATCCGATCGCGTTCGGCTGGCCCCGCGCCGGTGCCGCGCCGTTCGTGTTCGATTTCGCGACCAGCGCGGTGGCGCGCGGCGAGATCGAACTGCATCGCCGCGCGGGCCGGCCGGTGCCGACCGACTGGGGCCATGCGCCCGACGGCAGCGACACGACCGACGCCGCGGCGGTGCTGGCCGGGGCGATGCGGACGTTCGGCGGGCATAAGGGATCGGCGCTGGCACTGATGGTCGAACTGCTCGCCGGGCCGCTGATCGGCGACCTGACCAGCGCGGAATCGATCGCATGGGATGCGGGGCGTAAAGGGTCGCCACTGGGCGGCGAGTTGATCCTCGCGCTTGATCCCGCCGGGTTTCTGGGAGCCGAGGCCGCGGCGCAGATGGCCCGTGCCGAGGCGGTGTTCGCCGCGATCGAGGGGCAGGGCGCGCGGGTGTCGGGCGCGCGTCGCCACGCGCTGCGCCCGATCAGCGAGCGCGAGGGAGTTTGGGTGTCGCGGGCGCTGCTGCGCGACATCGACGACGTTACGGGGGACAGGGCATGAAGATCACGCTGGCACTGGCGCTGTCGATCGCGGCACCTGTGGCCGCGCAGGCGACGACGACCATCGCCGCCGCGCCGGCTGCGTCGGGCGACGCAGCGTTCCGGCAATTGTCCGAGCGCGAATATGCGTGGCGCAAGACGCTGACCGGTCCGGGCGAGGATTCGCCGACCAGCCGCAACGCGGCGCTGCCCGATGTCGGACCGGCGGCGCAGGCGCGGATGACGCAACGCTGGACCGAAACGATGGCCGCGCTCGACCGGATCGATCCGGCGACGCTGGGGCCGGCCGCCCGCGACGATTATACCGTCTATCGCGCACAGATCGCGGCGTTGCTCGCCCGGCAGCAGTTTCGCGATTATGAAAAGCCGTTGAACGCCGATACCAGCTTCTGGATCGATCTGGCCGGCATGGCGCGCGAGAATTACCGCGATGAGGCGGCGTTGCGGCTCTATCTGTCGCAGTTGGCCAGCGTCCCGCGCTATTTCGATGAGCAGATCGCGAACATGCGTGCCGGGCTGAAGCGGGGCTTCACGCCGCCGCGCGTCACCTTGCAAGGGCGCGATGCCGGGGTGCGTGCGGTCGTGGAGGCGGGCGCGGGGGAAGCGTCGCCGTTCTACGCGCCGTTCCGGACGCTGCCGGCGACCATCCCGGCGGCGCGGCAGGCGGCATTGCGGGCCGATGCGAAGCGGGTGATCGCGCAGGCGGTGGTGCCAGCACATGCGACGCTGATGGCGTTCCTGCGCGATGAGTATATTCCGGGGGCACAGGAAAAGCTGGCGGCGTACGACCTGCCCGACGGGCGGAATTATTATCGGTCGAAGGTACGCGAGTTCGTAACCCGCGACCTGCCGCCCGAGGAAATCCATGCGATCGGCCTGCGCGAGGTGGCGAAGATCCGCGCGCGGATGCAGACGGTGATGACGCAAGTGGGGTGGCAGGGCGATCTGCCGTCGTTCCTGAACCATCTGCGCACCGATCCGCAATTCTATGCGAAGACGCCGCAGGACCTGCTCAACCGTGCCGCATGGATCGCCAAGACGTTCGACGGCAAGGCCGCGACCTATTTCGGCCGGTTGCCGCGGATGCGGTTCGCGATCAAGGCCGTGGACCCCGATATCGCGCCATTCTACACCAGCGGGCGGGGCGGACCGGGCATTTACTTGCTCAACACCTATGACCTGCCGTCGCGCGGGCTGTATTCGCTCCCGGCGCTGACGCTGCACGAAAGCGCGCCGGGCCACGCGTTCCAGATGCCGTTCGCGATGGAACTGACCGACCTGCCCGAATATCGCCGCAACGAATATATCTCGGCCTATGGCGAGGGCTGGGCGCTGTATTGCGAGGCGCTGGGCGAGGATATGGGGATGTACGAGACCCCCTATGACCTGTTCGGTATGCTCAGCTATCAAATGTGGCGCGCGGCCCGGTTGGTCGTCGATACCGGCATTCATTCCAAGGGCTGGACGCGTGCGCAGGCGCAGGCGTTCCTGCGCGACAATACCGCGCTGTCGAACCACGAGATCACGACCGAGGTCGATCGCTACATCGCATGGCCGGGGCAGGCGCTAAGCTATTATATGGGCGAGCTGGCGTTTCTCGACGCGCGGGCGAAGGCGCAGGCGGCACTGGGCGAGGCGTTCGACTATCGCGCGTTCCACGATGCGATGCTCAGCCTGGGATCGGTGCCGCTGCCGATGATCGATGCGCGGGTCGACCGCTTCATCGCCGCCAAGGGCAAGGGGCCGTACCCGCTGCCCTGAACACGACGACCGGCGGCGCGGCGGGTTCAGCAGATTTCCGCCGTCGCCCTGGGCGGATCGCCGGGCGGTATGCGCGCGGGATGGCGATAGAAGACGTCGCCGGGCAGGCGGTGGCGGTCGCCATAGACCTGCGCCAACAACGTGTAGAGCGTCGGGTCATAGCGTTGCAGGTCGTCGTCGTTGAGCAGCCGTTGCCCATCGACGACGATCATGCGGTTGGTATTGAACCAGAGCTGCGTTCCCTCCGCCCAATATTCGTCGACTGTCGTCGCGGCATATTCGCCGCGCCACGCCCCCCGCGCCATGGCAGTGGCATAGGCACGCTCTACCGCGGCATGGAGCGCGGTGTCGCGTTGCCGGATCGCGGCGAGGATGGCGTGCGAGAATTCGTGGACGAAGGTGTTCTCGCCATAATACCACGTGCCCGGCGTACCGAGCAGGTTTTCGGCCGGGGCGGTGGTCAACGGCCCACCCATGCCGCGGGCACGATTGTTCCAGTAATCGCGGTCGCTCAGCCGTCCGATCCGCTCGACATAGTGTTTGCGCTCGCACAGAGTCAGGCGGGGATCGTCGGCGGCGGGTTTGGTCCAGTGGCGCTGTTCGGGCAGATCGATCAGCCCTTCGGTCAGGGCGATGATCGCGACGCGATAGCCCGACGCCGCCATCCAGCGGCGCAGGTCGGGGCGATCGGCCAGCATCGCGATGGCGATGTCGCGCGCGAACAGCAGCGCGTCGTCGGGCACCTTCGCCGACGACACGACCGGCACGCCGCCGGCATCGACATATCGTTGGTAGAAGGGGTCGAGCCGGAGGTCGGCGGGTGGCGGTCCGATCGTCGTCGCGGCATAGCGGCCGGGCGCGGCAGCCGATGGCACCGCGACCGTCGCCAGCAGCAGCGCGATCAGCGGCGTCATCCGAACGGGCGGTCGATCGACGGCTGCGGCTTGGTAAACCATGCCGCGCCGGTGTCGGTGACGTGAAAATGATCTTCCAGCCGGATGCCAAAGCGATCGGGAACGACGATCATCGGTTCGTTCGAAAAACACATGCCGGGGGCGAGCAGCGTCGTGTCGCCGCGCACCAGATAGGCGGGTTCGTGGATCGACAGGCCGATGCCGTGCCCGGTGCGATGCGGCAGGCCGGGCAGGCGGTAGTCGGGGCCAAGACCCTCACGCACCAGCAGCGCGCGGGCGGCGGCATCGACCGCTTCGCACGGCACGCCGGGTGCGGCGGCGGCAAAGGCGGCGGCCTGCGCGGCATGTTCGATGTCCCAGATCGCGCGGACGTCATCACCGACCGGTCCGAAGGCATAGGTGCGGGTGATGTCGCTGTGATAGCCGCCGACGCGACAGCCGGTGTCGATCAGCACCAGTTCGCCTTCGTTCAGCGCACGGTCGCCGGGCAGGCCGTGGGGAAAGGCGGTGGCGCGGCCGAACTGGACGATGCAGAAATAGGAAGCGCCGCCACCGATCGCGCGATGGGCTTCGTCGATGAAGCGGACGACCTCGCTGGCGAGGATGCCGGGACGCAGGATGCGGGCGGCGGCGGCCTGTACCGCCAGCGTCATGTCCTTGGCACTTTGCAGCAGCGCCAGTTCGGCGGGCGATTTGACCATGCGACAGCCGTCGATCGCGGGTGCGCCGTCGGTCAGGGTCAGGCCGTGGCGCGCCAGTTTCTGCCCCCAGGCGAAGGGGAGCAACGGATCGATGGCGAGGGTGGCCCCGGCGGGCAGCGCGTCCTTGACCAGCGCGGTCGGGTCCTGATCCTCTTCCCACAGCAGCAGGTCGGCGGCGACGGTTAGGTCGGCCTCCAGCGTACCGCGCTCGAATGCCGGGCAGACGATGCGTGGCGTACCCGTGACCGGCAGGAACAACGCGACCATCCGTTCACTGGCACCCCATGGAATACCGGTGAAATAGTCGAGCGACGCCCCGGTATGGACGAGCAGCGCATCGGCACCGGCCTTAGCCGTCCGGGCCCGTGCGCGCTCGATCCGTTCCGCGCGTTCGGTGGCGGTAATCGCCGGGGCGGGGGCGACGGGCCGAATCGCGGCGAGTTCCGTGGCCGGGGTCGATCCGCCGATGGTCATCATGATCTCCAGTCGAAATGCCGGTATCGGCAGGGTAGTCGGTCGAAGCTGCGTCTAGCCGGGATCGCGATCACCGTCAGCCCCGCATACGGACGGCACGGGCATCCCTGCCAACGCTCGGGACAGGACCGGTCACGCGGACGGTGCATTTCGGCGGGCGTCGACCGGCTCGCCCTGGACAAGCTGCGGGACCATGACTGCGGTTCCCCTGCCGGGGCCGAAGCAGCCGGAACCAGCGCGGAATTATCCGGTCAGAACAACGATGTTGGGGGTGGTGCCCAGGGACGGGATCGAACCGCCGACACTGCGATTTTCAATCGCATGCTCTACCAACTGAGCTACCTGGGCCTGTCCGGGTGACCGGAAGAGCCGGCCTGTTAGCCGCGCGAATCGTCGCTGTCCAGCCCGGTTTCCGATTTTTCGTCGGAAGAAGCGGCAGGACCCGCGATCCGATACCCTTCGCCCATCCAGTTCAGCATGTCGCGGTCGCGACACCCCCGGCTGCAAAAGGGACGGAAGGCAGGTTCGGTCGGAGCCGAACACAGCGGACAGCGGTTACGGGAAGCGGGCCTGGACATGGCCCGCGGATATGGCGAGGCCGCTCTCCGCCCGCAAGGCGAGCGATGCGCCGAGCGTGCGTTCGACCGCCGCGATCCAGTCGGGCCGGGCGGCGATGGCCGCGACGATGGCGGGATGCGCGGCCAGCGTCCGTTCGCCGCTGCCGCCGGTGCGTTCCGCCTGTCGCAGCAGCGCGCGGGCATGGGCGGGCACATGGGCGAACAGTTCGGGGAGCGAGGCACGCGACCGCCGCCGCACGATCTGCAGGAAGCCGAAGCCGTTGACGGCGGTGCGCTCGAACGGTTGCGGCAGGATCGCATCGACCGCTTCGGCCGTGGCCTGCCGGACGGCCCTGTCGTTCACCGTCGGCAGGTCGATGCCGATCGACCCGGCGATGTCGAGCCGGGCGATGGCCGCTGCCGCTGCGCGCGCACCGGCGATGGCAAGCGCTGCGGGGGCGAGTTCTCCATCGATATCGATCAGTGTCATTGCCGGGGTCAGTGCGATCGACAGCGCGCCGCCGGGAAAGGCGACCTGCCCCGTGGTCGCTTCCTCGATCAGCAGCGGCCAGCCGGCATCGCCGAGGAGATCGCGATCGAACGGGCCGACGAGGCGCGCGCCGGGCAGGTCCGCGATCGAAGGGCCGTCGCATGGTTGCGCGTCGGGCGCGGCAGGACGGGCACGGGCGCGTTTGGGCTTGCCGGGTTCGGACAGGGCTGGACGGGTGATCTCGACCAGCAGCGTCGCGCCCTCGGTCACGGCACGCGGAAGGGGGCTTATCAGCGCCTCGCCATCGTCCCACGCGACGATGGCCTCATTCCGGACGGGCAGGCGGCGGACCAGTCGGGCGGCAAGGATCGTACCGGCGCGCAACGCGTCGTCGGGTTCGATCCGGGCCTCGACAATGTCGCCGTCGACGATACGCGCGGCGCGGACTTCGCCGATACCGCGCTCGACGATCCAGTCAGCCAAGCGCGACGCCGGCGGTTTCGAGAAGGGCGCGCGTGTCGAACAGCGGCAGGCCGATCACGCCCGAATGGCTGCCCGAGAGGAAGCGCACGAACGCCTCCGCCCGGCCCTGGATCGCATAGCCGCCCGCCTTGCCCAACCCCTCGCCACAGGCAACGTACGCGTCGATCTCACGCGGTTCGAGCCGCTTGAACGCGACGATCGTATCGGCGATGCGGATGCGCGCCTGTCCGTCGGACATCAGCACGCACACCGCCGACAGGCAGTGATGGCGACGCCCCGACAACAGGCCGAGCAACTCGCGCTGCACGTCTTCGCTGGTGGCGGGCGGCAGGATGCGGCGGCCGAGCGCGATCGTCGTGTCGCCGGCCAGCACTACCGCACCATCGACCGGACCGATCGCGCGCGCCTTCGCCTCGGCAAGGCGCAACGCATAGGGACGCGGCAATTCGCCCTTCAGCGGGGTTTCGTCGATATCGGGTGCCTCGACGCGATCGGGCACCGCACCGATCCGCGCCAGCAGGTCGCGGCGGCGGGGCGAGGTCGAGGCGAGAATCAGGCGCATGGCCGCAGATCCGGTCACGCGGGGTCCGCTTACTTGAAGCGGTAGGTGATGCGACCCTTGGTCAGGTCATAGGGGGTCAGTTCGACCAGCACTTCGTCACCGACCAGCACGCGGATGCGGTTCTTGCGCATCTTGCCGGCGGTGTGCCCGAGGATTTCGTGATCGTTCTCGAGCCGGACGCGGAACATCGCGTTGGGCAGCAATTCGACCACCTGGCCGCGCATTTCGAGAAGTTCTTCCTTCGCCAAACAAATACCTCGTGAATAAGGGCGCACCGGAACCGGGCGGGTCCCCATAGGCGCAAACCGTAAAAAAGGAAAGCACGAACGGCCGGACCCGTGGTTGACACGGCCGGTCGTCGCGGTTGGACAGCAGATAGGCTTTGGGCCGGATGGGTGCAAGGTGCGGGTTGTCCGCGCCCTGCACGTCAGCCCGGGTCGAGCCGGAACCTCTGCGAAAGCTGCAAGCATAGGCAAAATGCGTCGTACCCCCGCGCAGGCGGGTGTCCAGAACCAAGTAGAACAACGGTTTGCGCTTGGAGCCCTGGATCCCCGCCTGCGCGGGGATACGCGATGCGGGCAACCTACTCGCAGATATCGGTCGCCTGGATCCCCGCCTGCGCGGGGATACGGCAGGTCGAGCGCGGGGTGACGGTACGGCGGATAGCCCCGTCAGGCCGGATTATGCTCCTTCAGGAACGCGGTCATCTCCTGCAGGAATTGCAGCCGGTCCTCGCCACGGGAGAAGAAATGGTCGCCCAGCGGCTGTTCGACATAACGATACGGCTTGCCCGCCTTTTTCAGTTCAGCGGCGAGGGTGCGCGATTGTGCGACCGGCACGCGCTTGTCGACCTTGCCATGCATCAGCAGGATCGGCGTCGAGAAGTCGGCGGCGTGGAAGCGGGGCGAGACCGTCTGGAAATCGGGTGCCTGACTGCGCAGCCAGTCGCCGATGGTGCGGCCGTTCAGGAACTGGCTGTCATAGCGGCGCAGTGCCGCCAGATCGGACACGCCGGCATAGCTGATCGCGCAGCGGTACAGCTTGCCGTCGCGCTGGGCGGCGCGCATCGCCGCATAGCCGCCATAGGACGCGCCGACCATGCAGGCGCGCCTGGGATCGGCGATCCCTTCCTTCGCCAGATGGGTGACCGCGTCGTTCAGGTCGTCCTGCATCTTCAGGCCCCATTCGCCGGCCCCCTTGCGGGCGAAGGCGGTGCCATAGCCCGATGATCCGCGGTAATTGGGCTGGATCACGACATAGCCGAGCTCGGCCAGATATTGCGTCCACCAGTCCCAGCCCTCGCTGTCGCGGGCCGAGGGGCCACCATGCGGCAGGACGATCAGCGGCAGGTTCTTCTGGTTCAGCCGGTGGCGCGGCATGGTCAGCACCGCTTCGATCGAGGTTCCGTCGCGCGCGGGATAGCGGATGGTGCTGACCGGCGAGAGGCGGCGGCTCTGCAACGTCTTGCTGTTCCACGCGATCCGCTGCATCCGGCTGAATGCGCTGTCCCAGTAATACAGGCCGCCGGGCTGGGACGCTGCCGCGACCTCCACCAGGAACTTGTCGCGCTTGCGGTCCCACGACACGATCCGCGCGCGACGGTCGCCGATCGAGGCGTTGATGTCGGTTTGCAAGGCCTTCAGCTTCTCGTCGAACCAGGTGGTCCGTCCGTAGCGTTCGGTCACCGTCACGCCGGCAACGTCGTTTTGGTCGGCATTGTCGATGATGCCGTCGACGTCATACCCCTCCAGTGAATACAGTTTCTTCCCCAGCGCAAGGTCGGGCAAAGACACCTGATAGACCGACGTAAAGCCGCCTTCGTCGTCCAGCGCGATCGCGCTGCCGTCGCTGCGGAAGGTGATCGGGATGGTCAGGCCGTCTTCGTCCTTGCGTTCGCGCCGGGCGATGACGCGGAAGCTTTCGGTGTTGTTCGCGCGGTACAGCAGCGCGGAGCGCCGCGACTGGTCGTTATATTGATAGGCGGCGCGGACCTGCCCCTGTCCATCGGCATACCAGCTATAGACGTTGGGGCGACCATCGGCGACGCGGCGTGATTTGCCGGTCGATACGTCGATGTCGAACACGGTCGGGTTGAAGTCGGATTCGTTTTCGATGCCCGTCTGACGCGACAGCAGGATGCGCGGGCTGCCGTCATGCGCGACCCACAGCACGTCGTCGGCGCGCAGGCCCGATTTGTCCCAGTCGAGCCGACGGGTCGTCTTGAAATCGGCCTTCACGCTCAGCACGCGGGTGACGTAATATTCGTTGCCGTACAGCAGTTGCTGCGTACCCAGCCCGACGATCAGCCAGTCGTCATTGACCCAGCGCCACCAGTTGATGTCGGTATCCTCAGGCGTGCCGAGCCCGACGTTGCGGGCATCGCCGCTCAACTGCGACAGCACCAGCACCTGTTTGCCGCCGATCGCACTCTTGGCGACGACGCGGGTGCCGTCGGGCGACAATTTGGGCGATTCGATCGACGGCAGTTCGGCGAAAGCCTCGATCGGGACCGGCGTGGCGGGATCGACCATGGCCGCATCGACCTTGGCGGATTTGTCGGCAGGCGACGGCGTCTGTGCCGGAGAGACGGTGGCAATAACAAGGCCGATGGCCGCAACGAACCGCATGAAACCCCCTGTTCGGGAGCGGCCGGGATGCGCCCCCGCGCACCTGTTCCGGCAAGAGTGGACGCCCCCATCCACCCTTGATCCTAACGCGGCGGACGGGGGACGCAATCGATCAAAACAACCTATCCGGCGGTATGTCCGGCAAGGGCCGCCAGAAGCAACAGCGCGACGATGTTGGTGATCTTGATCATCGGATTGACCGCCGGGCCGGCGGTATCCTTGTACGGATCGCCGACGGTGTCGCCGGTCACCGCCGCCTTGTGCGCCTCCGATCCCTTGCCGCCGTAATTGCCGTCCTCGATATATTTCTTGGCATTGTCCCATGCGCCGCCGCCGCTGGTCATCGAGATGGCGACGAACAGGCCGGAGACGATGACGCCGAGCAGCATCGCGCCCAGCGCCGCGAAGCCCTGCGCCTGTCCGGCGACCCATGTCACGATGTAATAGACCGCGACGGGGGAGAGGACGGGGAGCAGCGAGGGCACGATCATCTCGCGGATCGCGGCGCGGGTGACGATGTCGACGGTCCGGCCGTAATTCGGGCGGCTGGTGCCGGCCATGATACCGGGATCGGCAGCGAATTGCGCGCGGACATCCTCCACGACCGAACCCGCCGCGCGACCGACCGCGGTCATGCCGAACGCGCCGAAGAGGTAGGGGAGCAGCGCGCCCAATAGCAGCCCGACGATGACGTACGGGTTGGACAGCGAGAAATCGACGGTTAGCTCGGGGAAGAACAGCTTCAGGTCGGTGGTGTAGGCTCCGAACAGCACCAGCGCGGCGAGCGCGGCGGAGCCGATCGCATAGCCCTTCGTCACCGCCTTGGTCGTGTTGCCGACCGCGTCGAGGGCGTCGGTGCGGCGGCGGACTTCTTCCGGAAGGTTCGCCATCTCGGCGATGCCGCCGGCATTGTCGGTGACCGGGCCATAGGCATCGAGCGCGACGACCATGCCGGCCAGCGCGAGGAGGGCCGTGGCGGCGAAGGCGACGCCGATGATCCCGGCCAGCTGGTAGGACGCGATCACCGCGACGACGATCACCAGCGTCGGCAGCGCGGTCGATTCGAGGCTGATGGCGAGGCCCTGGATGACATTGGTGCCATGGCCGGTGACGCTGGCCTTCGCGATCGACTTGACCGGGCGATAGGCGGTGCCGGTGTAATATTCGGTGATCCACACCAAAGCGGCGGTGACGGCGAGGCCGATCATCATGCACCAGAACAGGTCCATGCCGGTAAAGCTCTGTCCGGCGACCGGTGCCTGTGCGCCCAGCGCCCCTTCGACGGTCAGCGTGTCGCCGCCGGGATCGAGGAAGCCGGCGCCGCCGATCACGGTGTTGAGATCGCCCAGCGCCCAGCTGGCCGCGAAATAGATCGCCGGGACCGCCAGCAGCGCGGTGGTCCAGAAGCCCTTGTACAGCGCGCCCATGATCGACTGGCCCTTGCCCAGCCGGACCATATAGGTGCCGAGGATCGAGGTGATGATGCACACCCCGCCGACGATCAGCGGCAACGCCATCAGCCGCAGCAGCTCGGCGGGCGGTGCCTGTACCAGCAGCGCGATCGACACCATCGTCAGGCCGATGGTGACGACATAGGTTTCGAACAGGTCAGCGGCCATGCCCGCGCAGTCGCCCACGTTATCGCCGACATTATCGGCGATAACGGCGGGGTTGCGGGGGTCGTCCTCCGGGATGCCGGCCTCGACCTTCCCCACCAGATCAGCACCGACGTCCGCCGCCTTGGTAAAGATGCCGCCGCCCAGCCGCGCGAAGATCGAGATCAGCGACGCGCCGAAGGCGAGGGCAGTCAATGCCTCAACGACTTCGCGGTCGCCCGGACCATGGCCGGCGATGGCGACGAGGTACCAGAAGATGCCGGAGATCGCGAGCAGCCCCAGGCCCGCGACCAGCATGCCGGTGATCGCGCCCGACCGGAACGCCATGGTCAAGCCGCCTTGCAGCGACCCGCGCGCAGCCTCTGCGGTGCGGACATTGGCGCGGACCGAAATCTCCATGCCGACATAGCCCGCGACCCCCGACAGGATCGCGCCGATCAGGAAACCGACCGTCGATAGCGGTCCGAGCGTGGGGAACAGGATGATGGCGACGATGACGCCGACGATGGCGATGGTGCGATATTGGCGGCCCAGATAGGCCTTGGCCCCTTCCTGGATCGCGGCGGCGATATCCTGCATCCGCGCGTCGCCGGCCGAGGCGCGCAGCACCTGCATACTCGTGAACACACCGTACAACACGGCCAGCGCACCACACGCCATGGCCAGATAGACTATCGTCATCCGCAACCCCTCCTGCACAGGGCCGCCCGGCTGTCTCGTCGGGTCGAACCCCTTGGAAGCGGGGCAGCTTATGCCGATGGGCGGGGGAGGCAACCGTTAATTCCTCCCCGTACCGGGGAGGGGGACCGTCGCGCAGCGGGGGGCTTCCATGGGCGGATCGTTCGGGGACACCCCCCTCCACCAGCCTGCGACTGGTCCCCCTCCCCGTGCCGGGGAGGATTTAGTGTTGGTAGCCGAGGCGGCTTGGGAGGGGGACGGGGCGGCCTGCATCTACCAGCGACAGGCCTGCGCCGACGGCGAATGTCCCGATCCGGGTCGCTGCTACCGGCGGCGTGGCGTTGCAGGCGAAGAGCAGTTCGTAATCGTCGCCCGCCGTCGCTGCCGTCAGCGCGTCGTGGCCGAACGCCCGCAAGTCGGGCGACAGCGGCACTGCCGCGAGGTCGATCGTCACTGCCAGCCCGCTTGCCGCCGCCATGCGCGTCGCGTCGATCAGCAGGCCGTCGGACACGTCCATCATCGCGTGGACGAGCCGTGCCAGCGCCTGTCCCTCCGCCAGCCGCGGGGTCGGGCGGCGGTAGCGGTGCAGCAGCGCGGTCGACCCAGCCGCGCCCTGCGCAATGGCAAGGCCCGCGCCGGCATCGCCGATCGTGCCGGTGACCCAGAGCGCGTCGCCCGCCTTCGCGCCGTCGCGACGCGGGGCGTGGGCGCTGCGGCCGAGCGCGGTCAGCGACAGGAAGCGGGGGCTGCCGGCGGGCAGCGTCACCGTGTCGCCACCGAGCAGCGGGCAGTCGAACGCCCGCAACACGTCGTCGAGGCCGGCAAGGAACGCGCGGTCCCACGTGTCGTCGCCGATCGGAAACCCCAGCATCACGCCCACCGGCACCGCACCCTTGGCGGCAAGGTCCGACAGGTTGGTCGCGACCAGTTTCCACGCGACGTCGGCGGGCGGATCGCTGGCAAGGAAATGGACGCCCGCGACGATCATGTCCTTGGTCAGGACGAGGTCGCCGAGGTGTGCGGCGTCGTCGGTCAGGCCGTGCGCGCCGGGGTGGAGCGACAGGGTGCGCAGCGCGGCGAGGAAGTCGGCCTCGGTCACGTCGCGGCGATCCACGCACCGTGCGCGTGGGCGGTGGCGAGCATCTGCGGTTCGCCATGATCGGGCCAGCTCTGCACGATCAGCTCCTGCCGTTGCAGGACGCGGTCGGGTTCCATCCGGACCCAGGCGAGCGGGCGGTCGGTGGTGGCGGCATCGGCGGCATCGGCGATCATCGTGCCGATCGCGGCACGGCGATCGTCGCCCAGATACTGCCAGACGACCGAGTGCATCAGCACGCGGGTGACGCCGGTCGCCTGCGGTTCGGCGAGGCGGTCGCGCAGCCAGCCGACGGCATCGCCCGCGACCAGATCGACCGGACTGGCACGCAGCATCGCGGTCGCCGCCGCCAGCCGTTCCTGGCGTTCGGGCTGGTCGGCCCAGATATAGCCCGACAGGCGGGTCGCGACGGCGGGGTCGGTGGCGTCGAGCGGCTGGATATCGACGCCGCGTACCCGTTCGATCCGGATCGGTGCCTTCGGGGGCGGGGTGCCGCGCCAATCGGGGACGATCGTCACCGGGGCGTCGGCGGGGCCGACCTGCACCCCGCCCAGATCGAAACGGTAGCGATCGATCAGCAGGTTGAGGCCGGCGCTCGACCCTATTTCGAGGATGTCGAGGACCGGACCGTGCCGCCGCGCGACCGCCAGCAGCCCGGCCATCAGCACGCCCGAGCGCATCGGCTCGTTGGTCTGTGGCGGGCCGTCGAGCCATGGCAGCAGCAGTGCGTCATGGTCGACCATCGCCCGGCGCAGGGTCGCCTGCGGCTCGCCGGCACCGGCGAACAGCGCGGTCAGCTCTGGGTCGATGCCGCTCCGGGCGAGCGCATGCAGCCCCCCGACCAGCCGCAGCGGCAGCGCGTCGGGGATCGGATCGCCCGGCCAGTCGAGCACCCTCTGCCCGGTCCGGCCGTCGCGGGTCAGCGCGGTGGCGAGCGCGTCGCAGACCGCCGCGGTGATCGGCGCATCCATCGCGACGCAGAACGCCGCCTGCTGGCGAAAGGCGAGGCGATTCGTCGGTTCATCGGCCATGGGGCGCGTGTTGCGCCCGCCGTGCGCCCCAAGTAAAGCGCCAGTCGCCCATGACCGACCCCATCATCATCGCCGTGCCCAAAGGGCGTATTCTCGAAGAAGCCATGCCGCTGCTCGCGCGTGCCGGCATCGTGCCCGAAGCGGCGTTCCGTGATCCCGACAGCCGGGCGCTGCGGTTCAAGACCGACCGGGCCGATATCGACCTGATCCGGGTGCGGGCGTTCGACGTCGCGACGTTCGTCGCGCATGGCGCGGCGCAGCTGGGCATCGTCGGGTCGGACGTGCTGGCCGAGTTCGATTATTCGGAGCTGTATGCGCCGGTCGACCTGAAGATCGGGCATTGCCGCATCTCGGTCGCCGAACCGGCGCGCCTCGCGGCAACCGACGATCCGCGCGGGTGGAGCCATGTCCGCATCGCCACCAAATATCCGCACACCACCCAGCGCCACTTCGCGGCGCGGGGCGTTCAGGCCGAGTGCGTGAAGTTGAACGGCGCGATGGAACTGGCCCCGGTGCTGGGCCTCGCGCCGCGCATCGTCGATCTGGTGTCGTCGGGACGGACGCTGAAGGAGAATGGGTTGGTCGAGGTCGAAACCATCGCCGAGGTGACGTCGCGGCTGGTCGTCAATCGCGCGGCGTTCAAGACCCGCGGACAGGTCGTGCCGCTGGTCGATGCGTTCCGCCGGGCGGTGGCGGCATGATCCGGCTGGACGCGAGCGCGGCAGGGTTCGCCGCCGACTTCGCCGCATTGGTCGATGCCCGGCGCGAGGCGGACAGCGACGTGGCGCGCGACGTGACCGCGATCCTGCGCGCGGTGCGCGACGATGGCGATGCGGCGGTGCGGGCGTTTACCGAGAAGTTCGACGGCCATGATCCCGATGTGACCGGCTGGCGGATCGAGCTGGCGGAGTGTCGCGCGGCGCTGGACGGGCTGGACCCGACCTTACGCGCCGCGCTCGAACTCGCGCATGACCGGATCGTCGCCTATCACGCCAGGCAGCGGCCCGAGGATCGTGACGAGGTCGATGCCGATGGCGTCCGGCTGGGCGCGCGGTGGAGCGCGGTGGCGGCGGCCGGGGTCTATGTCCCCGGCGGGCGGGCGGCCTATCCGTCGTCGGTCTTGATGAACGTCGTGCCGGCCAAGGTCGCCGGGGTCGAGCGGATCGTGATGGTCACCCCGACGCCCAAGGGCCAGGTCAATCCGCTGGTGCTGGCCGCGGCGGCGCTGGCCGGGGTCGATGAGGTCTGGCGGATCGGCGGGGCGCAGGCCGTCGCCGCGCTCGCCTATGGCACCGACCGGATCGCGGCGGTCGATGTCGTGACCGGGCCGGGCAATGCGTGGGTCGCCGAGGCCAAGCGGCAGCTATACGGCGTGGTCGGGATCGACATGGTCGCCGGCCCGTCCGAGATCGTGGTCGTCGCCGATGGGCAGAACGATCCCGAGTGGATCGCCGCCGACCTGTTGAGTCAGGCCGAGCATGACCCGACCAGCCAGTCGATTCTGTTCACCGACGATGCCGGCTTTGCCGACCGGGTGGCGAGGGCGGTCGACGACCAGATCGCTGACCTCACGACCGGGCAGGTGGCGCGGGCGAGCTGGGATGCGAACGGCGCGATCGTGATCGTGCCGACGCTGGCCGATGCGATCCCGCTGGTCGACCGGCTGGCGCCCGAGCATCTCGAACTGGCGGTCGGCGATCCCGAACCGCTGTTCCGCGCGGTGCGCCATGCCGGATCGGTGTTCCTCGGGCGGTACACCCCGGAGGCGGTCGGCGATTATGTCGCGGGGCCGAACCATGTGCTGCCGACCGGGCGGCGGGCGCGGTTCGCATCGGGGCTGTCGGTGCTGGACTATATGAAGCGGACGAGCTTTCTGGGGCTGGACGCGGCGGCGCTGGCGAAGATCGGGCCGGCGGCGGTGACGCTGGCCGGGGCCGAGGGGCTGCCGGCACATGCGCGGTCGGTGGCGATCCGGTTGGACGCGCCGGGTCAGGCGTAGCGAAGCTGTGCCAAGCCGCATTAGGCGCGTCCGGCCGGCGGCGCTTGTAGCGCCGTCCGACGACACGGGCTTTGCCCGTGGCGGACCTAAGTTTTGTAGTTAGGCCGCGTGGTGACGGTCGCTGGCGTCGGCCCTCTTTCAATGAGGGGTAAGACGCCAAAGGTCACAGAAGTCACACTCGTGCGCGTTTCATCACGGGGTCGCCCCGGTGCAGGCTGGAGCCTTCAGCACCTCGGCGCGCGTTTCCTAACCGGGAGATCCCAGTATTCGCTGGGATGACGTGGGTGGCAAAGGTCACAAAGGTCACACTGGGCGCGCCGTTGTGCAGCGGGTCGATCGCGGCGGTCGGACAGGCGGACGGTTCAAAGAGCGCGGCGATCCTGTCATGCGGCACCGTTGTAGGAAAGCGCCCCCTCGACTTGGGCGGCCGACAGCGGCTATGGGGCGGCGCTTATGACCAGCAAGAATTCCCGCCCGCGCGGTGCCCGTCAGGCACGCGCCGCCGCCCGGTTGGCCGCCGTTCAGGCGCTGTACCAGCATGAGATGGAAGCGACGCCGATCCCGGCACTGCTCCACGAATTCCACCAGCACCGGTTGGGCGCGACGATCGAAGGCGTCGAATATGCCGAGGCCGACGTCCAGTTCTTCGACGACGTGGTCAAGGGCGTCGATGCCCGCCGCGAAGAGATCGACGCGATGATCGCATCGAAGCTGTCGACCGGGTGGACGCTCGACCGGCTCGACAAGCCGATGCGGCAGATCCTGCGCGCGGGGACGTACGAGTTGCTGGCGCGGCCGGACGTGCCGGTGGCGGCGGTCATCAGCGAGTATCTCGACGTCGCCGATGCGTTTTACGACCGGCGCGAAAAGGGGTTCGTGAACGGGTTGCTCGATTCGGTGGCGAAGGTGGTTCGGGGGTAGGTTTCCTTACCGTTCCCCCGCCCAACCGTTTGCTTCGAGCTTGTCGAGAAGGGGTTGCCTCAAGCAAGTCGTTCTCGACGGACGCTTCTCGACAAGCTCGAAGCTGCTCGAACCGAACGGGTTGGGTTAGATGGGGATGGGCGATTCGCTGCCGACGACCTTGCCTCCTTCGTCACCCCGGGCTTGACCCGGGGTCCCGCTTTTTACTGCGGCCGAAGAAGAAGCGGGACCCCGGGTCATGCCCGGGGTGACGAGGTAGGTTGATGTTGCCTGCCCACACCAACGGTGGGTTTGGGCGCGATCGGCTTTTACGGCAGCCACCCCCGGATCGCGTCGTTCACCGCTTCCGGCGCCTCCCACGGCACGAAATGGCCGGCATCGACCCGTGTCACCGTCAGGTCGGGCACGACCGCGTCCAGCCCGTCTACCTGTACCGGCAACAGCGCCTTGTCGCGCAGGCCCCAGATCACCAGCGTCGGTTGCACGATCGGCGGGAAGGGGGCGTCGATCCAGGCCGGGCGCTCGGGCGTTTCGCCCGGTGCCGGCACGACGATCGCCGAGGCGCGGTACCAGTTCAGCATCGCGGTCATCGCGCCGGGTTGCGACCATTCGTCGAGATAGGCGGCCTTGTCCGTACCCGCGATGGTGCGGGTGACCAGTTTGGCAAAGCCGGTCGCGAAGAAATGTTCGAGGCCGCTGCCGATCAGCCCGCGATCGATCGACGTGTCGCGGAATTTCGTGATGTACTGGCTGGCGGCGCGCTGTTCGGGGTCGTCGAACAGCGAACGCTGGAAGACCAGCGGATGCGGCGCGTTGAGGATGACGAGGCGTTCGATCCGGTCGGGATGGCGCAGCGCCGCCATCCACGCGATCGCGCCGCCCCAGTCATGGCCGACCAGCGTGAACCGGTCGACCCCCAGCGCATCGGCGAGCGCGATCAGGTCGGCGACGATGTGGTCGGGGGCATAGTCCGCGACCGCCGCCGGCTTGTCGGAGCGGACATAGCCGCGCTGATCGGGGGCGATGACGTGATGGTCGTGCGCAAATTCCGGCAGTTGGTGCCGCCACGTCCGATGCGATTCGGGAAAGCCATGGAGGAAGATCATCGCCGGCGCGCCCGCATCGCCCGCCACCGCGACGTCGAGCGACACGCCGGTCGACAGCGCGATGCGGCGCATCGCCGTCACGGATAGCTGACCGTCTTGGGGATTTCGGGGATCGGAATGAATTCCTCGGCGTCGTCGGGGACTTTGGGGAAGTTGCCCGCTTTCCAGTCGGTCTTTGCCTGATCGATGCGGTCGCGGCGTGAGGAGACGAAATTCCACCAGACATGGCGCGGGGTGGTGAATGCCTCGCCACCGCACAGCATCACCCGCGCGCCGGACGACGACCGCAACGTCGCGGCGATGCCGGGGCGCAGGACGTAGAGCGTCATCGGGTCGAGCGCGACGCCGTCCAGTGCGGCATCGCCATGCGTCAGATACAGCGCGCGTTCGTCGGCTTGCGGATCGATCGGGATCGCGCCGTTCGATTCGAGGATGATGTCGGCATAGATGGTCGCGGCGTATTGCGTGGTCGGGGCCGACACGCCCCACAGGTCGCCCATCACGACGCGGGCGGTCGCGCCGCTGCCGTTGACGATCGGCAGGCGATCGGCCTCGACATGCTCGAACGCCGGGTCCATTTCCTCGCGGTCCTCGGGCATCGCCAGCCATGTCTGGATACCCGACAGCAGCGGGCCACCGGCGCGTTCGTCGTCCGGCGAGCGTTCGGAATGGACGATCCCATGCCCGGCGGTCATCAGGTTCACCGCGCCGGGTTCGATGCGTGCAAAGGTGCCGAGCGAGTCGCGATGGTCGATCGCGCCGCCGAACAGATAGGTGACCGTCGACAGGTTGATATGCGGATGCGGACGCACGTCGATGCCCTGCCCGGGGTCGAGCTCGGCCGGGCCCATCTGATCGAAGAAGATGAACGGGCCGACCATCGTCCGCGTCCTGGTCGGCAGGGTGCGATGCACCTTGAACCCGCCAAGGTCGTGGGTGATCGGCAAGATCGTCTGAAGAAAGAAGCGATCGTTTTCCATCAATCGGCGTCCAGTTCGGGATAGTGGCGGAAAATGCCGTCTTCATTGAAGGGGATACGCCGGTCGCTGGCAAGATAGTCGGCGATGCCGGGCAGGGTGGCGACGGCGTTGCGGATCGCGATCAGCCGGGGCAGGCCGGGTTCGAGCATTTTCATCCGGTTGGGAAAGGCGTAGCGCAGCCCGTCGACCAGCTGGAACAGCGAGGTATCGACATAGGTCCAGCGATGGTCGATCGCCCACGGATCGTTGTTTTCGCCGAGCAGGTCTTCGAAATAGGTCAGGAATTTAGGCAGGCGTTCGGACCGGAACTGTCGGGCAGCGCGCAATGCCTCCGCCTGCTGATCCTCGTAATAGTCGCCGGTCGCCACCGGATGATGGACGGCGTGGATTTCGGTGACGAGGTCGGCGATCGTCAATTGCCACTGATTGGCCCATTGCCGGTCGCGGATGCTCGACATGCTGATGCCGTGGCGCTCGCCCAGATATTGCAGGATGTTGGCGACCTGCGCGATGACGAAATTGTCGAGCGAGAGATAGGGCGGGGCGAAGGGCGGGCGCGGGTGCCGTTCCAGCATGGCCAGCATCGCCTCCACGCCATCCTCGCGCGCGCGGTCGCGATAGGCGATGCCGGCCCCCTCCATCGCGAGGCGGACGAATTCACCGCGGCCCTGTATCGTCGGCCAGTACCAGAGGTCGTAGCTCAATCGCCATCTCCCGGAGCGCGGGCGCGAATCGCCAGCGCGTGGATGCGGGTGGCCAGCAGGTCGGCAAGCGCCCGGTTGACCATCCGCTGCCGCCCAACGCGCGACTGGCCGAGAAAGCCATCCGCGACGATATCGACCGAAAAATGGCTCTCGCCGGTGCCGTCGTCGCCCATATGGCCGGCATGGTGGTGGCTGTCGTTGGTCACGACCAGATGGGTCGGGGACAGGGCGTCGTGGAGCCGCCGGGCGATCAGATCGGCGAGCGGCAAGGTGGTGGTGTCGGTCATCGCGCCTATATAGCCCCTTTTGCCAAAGGGAGTCGCGTGGCGCGCGAGAAGATCAGCAAGGATCGCCCCAATGCCCGGTTCCACGGGCGGGTCGAGGCGAATGGCCGGCCGTGCGAGGTACCCGGATGCGCGGAAGCGGGCGAATTCCGCGCGCCGCCGGTCGAGGGCGCGCCGCAGGGCGGCGAGCGGCCGAACGCCTATCGCTGGTTCTGCCTCGAGCATATCCGCGCGTTCAACGCGGGGTATAATTACTTTGCGGGCATGACGGCGGAGGAGATCACCGACGCGCAGCGGCCCTATGCCGGTTGGGACCGCGAGACGCGTGCCTTTGCCCGGGCCGGCGTCGATCCGGGGCCGGCATGGGCCGATTTCGCCGACCCGCTCGATGCGATCGGTGCGAAGTTCCGCGATGCACGGGTGAACCGGGCCGAGCGCCGCGACGGGCGGTCGCTCAGTCCCGCCGACCGGTCGGCGCTGAAGGTCATGGGGCTCGACATCGATGTCGACCGGACGGGCCTGCGCCAGCGGTATTCTGAACTGGTGCGACGCTATCACCCCGATCGCAATGGCGGCGACCGGCAGCATGAGGCGGCGTTGCAGAAGGTGATCGCGGCGTATCAACAATTGAAGGGCGCGGCGGCGTTCGCTTGAGGGAGGGCCGCCTCTTCAACGTCTATTACCGTTTGCTTCGAGCGCAGGTTCGAGCCTGTCGAGAACCGTAGTTGAGAAGCCGTTGCCTCGGGCGGGCGGTTCTCGACGGACGCTTCTCGACTTCGCTCGAAGCCGCTCGAACCAAACGGGTGGGGTAATGGTCAGGGCGGGGCCGTCACGCGAAATTAACCGCCACCGCCTCCAATTGCTGCGCGACCATGGTCCAGCCGCCTTCGAAACCCATTTCGGTATGCATCTTCGCGGTTTCTTCGTCCCAGTGGCGGGCGGCGGCGCGGTAGAGGGTCGTGTTGCCATCGGCTTCGAAGGTGAAGAGGCCGACGAACGCCAGCCGCTGCGGCTGCGGTATCCAGCCGGGGGCGAAGGCGTTGGTGAAGGCGACGCGTTCATACGGCACCGCTTCGAGGATGACGCCTTCGCCAGTCATTTCCTCGCCCGCCGGTCCGCGCATCGTCGTCGCGAACCGGCCGCCGGGGGTGAGGTCGAGAGCGATCAGGTCGGTGGTCCAGGGGCGCGGGGCCCACCATTTGGGGAGATGTTCGGTCCATGCCTGCCACACCGCGTCGACGGGGGCGGCGATGCGGCGTTCGATCGCCAGTTCGTGTTCGGTCATCGGGTCTCTCCGCTGCGAGCGGCCTCGATAGCGGCAATGTCGATCTTCTGCATCGTCATCATCGCCTGCATGACCCGCCCGGCCGCTGCCCGATCGGTATCCGCCATCCCCGCCATCAGCGCGCGCGGCGTGATCTGCCACGACAGGCCGAACCGGTCCTTGCACCAGCCACAATCACGCGCCTGCCCGCCGTCCGCGACGATCGCGTTCCAGTAGCGGTCGGTCTCCGCCTGATCGTCGGTCAGCACCTGAAACGAGATCGCATCGGAAAAGGGCGTCGGCGGGCCGTGGTTGAGCGCGAAACCGGGCTGGCCGAGCAGGGTGAACTCGACGACCAGCGCGTCCCCCGCCTTGCCGCCGGGAAAGTCGGCGGCAGCCGCGTGGACACGTCCGACCGCGCTGTCGGGAAAGGTCGCGGCGTAGAAGCGCGCCGCTTCCTCCGCCCGGCCGTTGACGACCAGACACAGTTGCAGCTTGCTCATCGCCGCGGGCCGACCAAGCCGAAGCGGGCACTCTGCGGATCGGTGGCGACGATCGAATAGCTGCCGCCGGGGATCTGGTCGGGCCCTTGCAGGATGGTGCCGCCGCCCGCCGTGATTCGGTCGGCGGCATGGTCGATATCGGCGACATGGGTCGAATATTGCCAGCCGGCCTCACCGCCCGGCACCATGCCCATCGCCGCGCCGATCGCGACGTCGCCGCACAGCAGGAACTTGTAGTCGCCATACGCCCCCATCGGCATCGATCCCTGCTGTCGCCAGCCGAACCGGTCGACATAGAAGGCGATGGCGCGGTCGGGGTCGGGGGCCATCAGCTGGTTCCAGACGAAATGGCCCGGCGTCGCCTGATCGGCGGGCTGGAAGACGGTGCTGGTCGCGTCGCTTTCGCTGCGCATCAGATAGAGCGCGGCGTCTTGCGGGTCGGTGAGCATCGCGATGCGGCCGACGCCGGGGATGGTGGTCGGAGCCATGTGCTGCGTACCGCCGGCGGCGACGAAATCGGCGGCGGCGGCATCGACATCGTCGACCGCGACATAGCCGAGCCAGACCGGGGCGGGCATCCCCGGCGGCATCGCCATCAGCCCGCCGATCATCGCCCCGTCGGGGGCGACGAACAGCCGATAGTCCATGTCCGGCATGCCCGAATCCTGCACCTGCCAGCCGACGACGTCGGCGTAGAAGGTGGCCGCCGCGTCGATGTCGCTGGTCAGCAATTCATACCAGATGAAGTCGCCCTGCCGATTCATGCGTCCGCTCCCATGCGTTGGTCGAAAACGGGTAAGAAGCCGCCATAGACCATGCGGCGGCCGTCGAACGGCATGTCACGATCGGCCATGCGCGGGTCGGCCATCACCGCCTGCCACCCGTTGTTGCGCGCATCCTTCGACGGCCATTCGATCCACGAATAACAGGCGATCTCGCCATCCCGCAGCGCGACGGCCCGCGCGAAATCGGTGTGTTTGCCCGCGGGTACGTCGTCGCCCCACCCCTCGACCACGCGCAGCGCGCCGTGATCGCGGAATACCTGTGCCGATTCGGCGGCAAAGGCGATATAGGCGTCGCGCCCGGCGGCGGGGACCGGGGTCAGGCAGCCATCGACATAGCCGGGGGCGGTGCCCGTACCTTCGCCATCGCGGACCATGACGCCGTCGAACCCGCCATAGATCATGCGCTTGCCGTCGAAGGGCATGCCGAGCGCCGCCATCCGCGGATCGGCCATCATCGCCGCGCCGGCCGCATCGCGGGTCGCCCGGTCGGGATATTCGATCCAGCTGAACAAGACGTCTTCGTCATCGGTCAGCGCGACCGCGCGGGCGAAATCGGTGTGGGTGCCGGCCGGTACGTCGTCCCCCCGGCATTCGACCAGCCGCGTCGCGCCAAGATCGGCAAAGATCGCCGCGGCCTGCGCGACATGGTGTTCATAGGCGGCGCGGTTGTCGCGCGGCACCGGGGTCACGAACCCGTCGATATAGGTCATGCTGCCGCCCCGTCGGCATGGGCGGCTTCGGCGGCGGCCATGTCCATGGTGAACGGTCCCCAGCCATGGCCGTCGAGATCCTCGAACGCGCGGCTGTACATGAAACCTTCGTCCTCGGGATCGTGGAGTTCGCGCCCACCCGCCGCCAGCGCGGCGTCGGTGATCGCGTCGACGGCGGCGCGGTCGTCGAACGACAACGCCAGCAGCACGCCGCTTTCGGTGCGCGGGTCGATGATCCGCTTGGGCGTGAAGGTGGCGTAGAAGTCGCGGTCGAGCAGCATGACGTGGATGTTGTCCGACCACGTCATGCCCGATCCGCGATCGTTCGAGAATCGCGGGTCCTGCACGAACCCGATCGCCTCGTAAAAGCGTGTTGCCGCCGGCACATCGGCGACCGCGAGGTTCACGAAAATAATCTTCGACATGGCACCCTCTCCCCGGTTTCCACGAATCACTGCCCGTGTTGGGTGCGCCTTTCCCCTGCAAAAGCAACGACGAAGTTAGGCAAGGAACGCTGACCCAACCACCGGTGCCGCGACGATGGCGGCGGGCGATCGCGGTCGGGGGGAACCGGGCGATGGCCGAACGGTTCACGACGCTGTTCCGCCTGCCGCCAACGGTTGAGTAGGCGGCCCCGATCGTCCTAAAGGACCCCGCGACGCTCCTGCCGGTGCGCCGACCGCGAAAGGCCCGCATGACCACCACCGATACCCCGCCCGAAGCCGCAACGACGATCCTGAGCGCTCCCGACCGGATGGTGAAGGCGCGCGACCTGTTCGGCATCGACAGCGATCTGGAAGTACCCGCCTTTTCGGTGGCCGACGAACGCGTGCCCGATGCCGATCCGGCCTATGTGTTCGACCCCGACACGACGCTGGCGATCCTTGCGGGCTTTGCGCACAACCGGCGGGTGATGGTGCAGGGCTATCACGGCACCGGCAAGTCGACGCATATCGAACAGGTCGCCGCACGGCTGAACTGGCCGTGCATCCGCATCAACCTCGACGCGCATATCAGCCGTATCGACCTGATCGGGCGCGACGCGATCGTGCTGAAGGACGGGCAGCAGATCACCGAATTCCGCGAAGGGTTGCTGCCATGGGCGCTCCAGACGCCGACCGCTTTGGTGTTCGACGAATATGACGCCGGTCGCCCCGACGTGATGTTCGTGATCCAGCGCGTGCTGGAGACCGAGGGCAAGCTGACGCTGCTCGACCAGAATCGCGTGATCCGGCCCAATCCGTATTTCCGCCTGTTCGCGACCGCGAACACGGTGGGGCTGGGCGATACGTCGGGGCTGTATCACGGTACGCAGCAGATCAATCAGGGGCAGATGGACCGGTGGAACATCGTCGTCACACTGAACTACCTGCCCGCCGCCACCGAAGCGCGGATCGTGCTCGCCAAGTCGGGCGAATATGACAAGGTCGGCGGCAAGGACGCGGTCGAAAAGATGGTGCGCGTCGCCGACATGACGCGGCGCGGGTTCGTCAACGGCGATATCTCGACGGTGATGTCGCCCCGCACGGTCATCACCTGGGCGCAGAACGCGCTGATCTTCGCCGATGTCGGATTCGCGTTCCGGCTGTCGTTCCTGAACAAGTGCGACGAGGCGGAGCGGGCGCTGGTCGCCGAATATTATCAGCGGGTGTTCGGCAAGGATCTGCCCGAAAGCGTGGTGGCGAAGGCGTGATGTCGTCGTAGCCGTGCGTCGAGGCCCCTGGCGTACCCCCGCGCAGGCGGGGGTCCAGGGTTCCAAACGCGAACCGTTGTTCTGTTTGGCTCTGGACCCCCGCCTGCGCGGGGGTACGGTGTCGGGCGTTTTGCACAGATTGCCTGCGCGGGTGCTTCTGTGAACTCGTGATCGAATGGTCGATACGGCGTGAGTTTCATTGACTCGCATGTCAGCAGGGGCCACCGTTTTTTTATGGCACATCAGCATCCGCTTGCCGTCGCGCCGGGCGACATCGACCATATGGGGCACGTCAACAACGCGGTGTACCTGTCGTGGGTGCAGGATGCGGTCGTTGCCTATTGGGAACGGGTCGCGCCGGCCGAAGCGGTGGCAAAGCATCTGTGGGTCGCGCTGCGCCACGAGATCACCTACCGCCGGCCTGCCTTCCTCGACGATACGATCGTCGCGACGGTGGTGGCGGAACGGGTCGAGGGGGTACGCGCCTATTTCTCGACGCTGATCAAGCGCGGCGAGGAAGTGCTGGTCGAGGTGCAGAGCACGTGGTGCTCGCTCGACGCCGCGACGAAACGCCCGGCGCGTCTGGCGCGCGACGTGGTGAACCGGTTCCTCCCCTAATTCCGATTTCGTTTTTTGCAATTGCGGTAAGAACCTGTGCAGTTGCGATACCGCGCTGCAACATGCACAACTCCGGCAACGAAACGACGCACGAGCGTCCATCCCAACCAGCCGGAGAAACATCATGCGCAGCTTTGCCGCCGCCGCCGCTTTTCGTGTCGCCCTCGTCGCAGCGGGCATGCTGATCCCGACGCTCGCCTCGGCGAACGAGATCGAGCGTGACGGCTACAAGTTCGACTATACCCGCAGCGTTGCCGACAATGGCGCGACGGTATTGTCGGGCACCGTCCTGACCAGCGGCGAGCCGTTCCGCCTCGAAGTGCGCGACCGCAACGTGTCGGGCGAAGTCGGTGGCCGTCCGGTCCGCTTCCGCATCGCCAAGCCGCTGTCGCCGGCGCAGCAGGTCGCTGCCCGCTAAGCGATCCGACCTCCACGGTCCGCGACGCCCGTCCCTGTAAAGGGGGCGGGCGTTTTGCGTTTGGGGATCAGTCGGGAGTGCGGATGACTTCCCACCGGCCGAGCGATTGGAACCCGGCCGACCGGGCGAGCGCGACCGATGCGTGATTGTCGGTCTGGCAGCGATATTGCGGCTCATGTCCCGCCCCGACCGCATGGTCGGCGATCGCGGCGATGACAGTGCGGGCATGGCCGCGACCGCGCGCATCGGGCAAGGTTAGTACGCCGAGGTCGACAAGCGGACTTTCCCGCCATAGCACCATGCTGGCGGCGCAGATCAGGCGGTCGCCGTCGAAACTACCGAATACCGCCGCGTGATCGAATTCGACCCAAGCGTCGTCGCGGTCCTGCTGCGATGCCGATCGATAGAAGCGGTCGAAGGCATCGCGGTCGGCTTCGGTCAGGCGACGCACCGCGTCCGATGGTGCTTGCTCGAGGGGTCGATCGGCTGCGCGGTAGAACAGAAAGTCGGGGTCGTTCAGAACGATGCCGGAAGCTGCGAGTCGCGCGCGAACGTCCGGTAGCGGGAGTGGGTTGGCATCGAGCAGGCCAGCCCGCTCGGCGAGCGGCGGCTGGAGTGCAACTGCCGCCGTGCCGTCTTCGCGGGTCAGGATCATCGCTGCCCGAACCGTATCGAGTGAGGCATCGATCGTCAGCGACACCGCGCGATCATCGAACGCCTGCCGGCCGCCGCCGAACTGGTGTTGCCAATAAGCGAGGACGCGCAGCGGGATCATCGATACTCGATCCGCCACAGCCGGAGCGGCGACCCCTTGGGCAGCGCGACCGGGATCAGCCAGCCGGGCACCTTGTTATGGGCGAGCAGGTCGTAGAAGCCGCCCGGCGACCGCGCGCGATAGACGGTGGTTTCGGCCATGTTCGGGCAGGTCAGCAGATAGGTCGCGCCATGGCGGCGGGCGATGGTGCGGAAATTGTCCGGGTCGCCCTGAAACGCGTGATGCACGTCGAGGATCGCATCGCCGTTGCGGTGATAGGGGCCGGTGATGCCGTCATGATGGGTCGCGACGATCAGGCGCGGCCCCAGATCGACATGGGTGAACATCACCGCGGGGGGCAGGCGGTTCAGCGCCTGCAACGCGGGCAGGCTGGCGCAGCGGGCACCGGCGCGCAGTATCTGTTTCGTGCGGGCGTCCTGCGGCTTGATGCGGACATGGCTGGTCAGGCCGCTGTCGGGCAGCATCGACAGCAGCTTGCTGACCTGATCGACGAACAGGTTGCCGAGCAGGAGCAGCGAGATCACCGCCGCCGTGCCCAGCACCCGCACCGCCGCGCTCTTGCGCGACAACAGCCACGGCACGACCACCCAGGCGAGCGCCACCGTTCCGGGAATCGCCAGCAACTGCGCCGCCGGCCCCGAGCGGATCTGCCAGAACAGCATCGCCACCGCGAAGGTCGTGAACAGCGTCACGACCGCCCAGCCGACGAAATCGGCCGATCGGCGCGCGCGCCACGTGGCGAAGATCGCGCCGAGCAGGCCGATGATCGGACCGGTCACGATCAGCAGGATGGTGCGGCCGGGCATCGTGTAGAGCGGTTTCGCCTCGCGGACGTTATTCAGCCAGGTGCGCGCCAGTTCCTCCGACACGCCCTCGGGCCGCGCGAGGCATTGCGGGAACAGCGTCGCGAACGCACCGGCGAGCGCGCCGCCCGCGATCAGCGTCAGGATCAAGCGCAGCGGCCACGTTGCCGGCCCGATCCGGGCGATCAGCACCAGCAGCGCACCGCCCGCGACCACCGCCGACAGCCAGACCGGGGTCAGCGCATCGCAGCGCATCGCGTAATTGGCGTTGGAGGCGAAGGCGACGAAACCGATCGCGCTCGCGCCGGCCAGCGTCGCGCCATAGACGGTCAGCCGTCGCGCCTCCGCCCGGTCCCACACCCAGCGCAACGCCACGATCGCGCCGGCCATCGCGCAATAGGGCAGGAGTTCGAGGCCGATGGTCAGCGACGCGGCCGAGGACAGGCCGACGACCATGCCGCCGCGGCCCTGTTTGCGATCGGCGATGCCGGCGACGGTCCAGGCGAGACAGGCGAGCTGCCAGCCATGGTGGTCGATGCGTTCGGGCATGAACATCAGCAGCGTCGACGAACAGCCGAGCAGGAACAGCACCGCCAGCGGCCATGCGACCGGCGCGACCAGCCGCCGCACCGTCACCGACAGGGCGATCAGCGCGACCCCCATCGGCAGCAGCGGCGCGATGCCGACCGCCAGCTTTTCGGCCCAGACCGGCCCGGCAAAGGGTTTGAACAACAGGATCAGCCCGGCGATCGGCAGGTCGACCAGCCGCGACCAGTGGATGTCGAGCCCGCCCGGCGGGTTCAGCCGATATTGGCGCAGATCGTACCAGCCTTGCCCGCCCATCCATGCGCGGACCTGCATCAGCCGCATATTGTCGTCGGTATCGGACAGCGCCAGCCAGTGGACCGCGTTCCACCGTTGCCACAGGAACCATGCCGCCATTACCACCCACGCGAGCAGCAGCCAGCGCAGCCAGTGCCGGTCGAGGAAATGGCCCGTGGATGGAAGCCTGGTCAAAACTACTTTCCCCCGCGCCCGCCGCGATCTACGGCGGCTGTCCAGCCATGGTGGCAACAGCGGCGCTGTATCGGATGGCGCGCAAAGGACAAGGGTGGGCACGCGGGTGATCGCGCGGATCGAACGACTGATACCGGACGGGGTGCTGGGCCAATTGATCCGGTTCGGCATCGTCGGCGGGCTGTCGACGGTGATCTATGCGATCGTGTATCTGCCGCTCGTCGCCTATGTGCTGCCGACCGGCTATGCGTTCGTCGCGGTCGTGCCGGCGTTCATCGTCGCTGCCGCATTCGGCTGGGTCGCGCATGGCCGGTGGAGCTTTCGCGACCATGGCACGCGGTCGGGCGGTGCCGAACAGCCGTTGAAGTTTCTGGCGGTGCAGGGGTTCGGCATGGTGCTGAACGGCCTGTTCACGTTCGGGCTGGTCGATCTGGCGGGTATGGCGCACTGGGTGCCGCTGGTCCCGGCGGTGCTGGTCACGCCCCTTGCTACCTTCGCGCTCAATCGTTCATGGGTATTCGGATAAGATGGACCGCATCGTTTACGACCGCATGGCGGCGCACGACTCGACGCACTGGTGGTATCGCGCGCGGCGCGAGATCCTGGCCGATTATGTCGAACGCTATGCCGGGTTGCAGCCGGGCGCGCGCATCCTCGAAATCGGGTGCGGCACCGGGCACAATCTGCCGATGCTGGGCAGTTTCGGCACGGTCGATGCGATCGAGATCGATCCGGCGGCGCGCGAGATCGCCAGCGAGCGGCTGGGCAAGCCGGTCGGCACCGCGCCGCTGCCGACGCTCGCCGGGGTCAGCGCGCACTATGACATGATCGCGGTGCTCGACGTGGTCGAGCATATCGAGGACGATGTCGCGACGTTTCGTGGCATGGCCGATCGGCTGGCACCCGGCGGCAAGATACTGGTCACGGTGCCCGCGCATCAATGGATGTGGAGCGCGCACGACGTGGTGAACCACCATCACCGCCGCTATTCGAAGGCGACGCTCGCCAAGGCGATCGCCGACGCGGGCCTGAAGCACAATGGGTTGCGCTATTTCAACTCGCTGCTGTTTCCGGCGGCCGTCGCCGCGCGGGTCGCGGGCAAGATTCGCGGCAAGGACGACAGCGACGATTCGCCACCGCCCAAGATTCTGAACACGGCATTCGAGGCGATCTTCCGGCTGGAACGGCATCTGCTGGGGCGCGTGCCCATGCCGCCGGGGCTGTCGATCGTAACGCTGGTGACGAAGTAGGAGCGACCCCGGTTCAAGCCGGGAACGCTGCGAAGGTGCCGATCGCCGACCCTTGAACGTACCCCCGCGCAGGCGGGGGCCCAGGATCACGATCACAAACAGTTGTTTTGCGGGGCTCTGGACCCCCGCCTGCGCGGGAGTGTTCACGTCGGACTCTGTAGACGTTTTCTGGCGAGGAAGATGTCGAGGGTGATCTCGAGCATCTGTTGGGTCTTGGAAGCGCGTTTGGTCCGGCGGTTGAAGCGGGCCAGCATGTCGCGGAACGAGGCGTTGGACGATTCGATCAGATGCGTCTGCGCCTTGGTCTGCTGGTGGGGTTCGGGCGCGCC
>NZ_LMJZ01000011.1:0-75811 GCF_001421155.1 Sphingomonas sp. Leaf5
ATGCCGGCGGCTGTACGCCGTCCAGATCACCGCTCGCTGCCGTTTTTTTGGACGTAGGTATAGATCTCGTCCATCTCGATGACGTCGGCCTCCCCGGTGTCGACCGGAGCGGCTTGCGCCAATTTCTGCTGCAGCGTCGCATGTTCCTTGCGGATCCACTTGAGGACCCCCGCCGGCGATGCACCCAGCACCCGGCCGATCGCCCGGATGCCCATGCCATTCATGTACATCTCGATCGCCAAAGCTTTCGTCTCGGCACTGAACCTGGGCTGGCTATCGGTGCAGTATCGACCGCAGGCCCGGCACACATAGCGCTGATTGCCCGACTTGCGGCCCCGCTTGATCAGGTCGGTCCCCTCGCACGCTGGACAACGCATCCTGTCCTCCCCGCCCAAATCAAAGGAACACAGAAGAATCCAAAACGCGCCTCATGTAAACAGTCCCCGCGCAGGCGGGGGTACGGCGAGTTTCCGGCCAAGCCTGCGGCTTTCGCAAAGATCTCGACTTGACCCAAGGTGACGGGCAAGGGCTATTTACCGCAGCAGGAAGCGGACCGATACGTTGACCGTCAGATCCTGTTCACCCGCCGCCACGGGCGTCGAATCAGCCGTCTTCATCATGCGCGCCATTTGCAGCATCGGCATCGGCGGCTGCGGCAATTGCCCGCCATCCTCCGAAATCAGCAGGATGCGGTCGACCCGCAGCCCGGCGGCGCGGGCATAGAGATCGGCACGCGCGCGCGCCCGGCGGATCGCGTCGGTGCGGGCTTCGTCGAGCGCGGCATCGGCGGCATCGACCGACAGCGTCGGCCCGTCGATCTGGTTCGCGCCCTGCGCGACAAGGGCATCGAGGATCGCGCCGCTCTTCGCCACGTCGCGGAACCGGACCGCGACACTGTTGCTCGCCTGATAGCCGGTGATCGCCGGGGGCTGGTTTTCGGCATAGCGATATTGCGGCTGCAACTGGATCTGCGCGGTCTGGAGATCGCGGTCGGCGACACCGGCGCGGCGCAGCGCGGCGACGACGCGGGTCATGCGCTGGCTGTTGTCCGACAGCGCCGCCGCGGCCGTCGCCGCCTGACTGACCACGCCGGCGCGGATCGTGGCGATGTCGGGCACGCGCGTCGCCTTCCCCGTCGCGCTGATGTCGAGCAGCGTCCCGTCGGTCAGGACCGGTGCCGACACCGGCACCGCCTGTTGCGCGGCGGCGGGAAGCGCGGTGCCGATGGCGGCAAGGATCAGGACGGAACGGAGCATCGACAATTCCTTTTCGACTATAGTGACGACGAACGAACGGTCGTTACGCATCCGCCGCAAAACGTCGCATGAACGCAATCGATGCAGCCCTTGCCGTGCTTATCGAAAAACGCGATGTCTATGCTTGAGGGCAGTGCTGTATTCGGGTAATACAGCATTGAATTGGCTGGGGGCCTTCCAACAGGATGGGGTGGATGAATTACGAATCGACGTCGATCGCGGGTGACCGCCAGCTGCTGACCGGACCCGACGGCGCGAAGCGTTCGCGCCGCCGTGCCGTCATCGTCGGGATCGTGATCGTCCTGCTCGTCCTGCTCGGTGCCTACTGGGCATTCGGTCGCAAGGGTGGCGACGCGCCGGCCGCACAGGGTGCGCCGCCCGCCGCCGCCGGCGGCACGCTGCCCAAGGTGACGGTGGTCGTCCCCGGTCGCGACACGGTGACCCGTGCGGTCACCGGCACCGGATCGCTCGCCGCCCGCCGGGAAATGCCGGTCGGCGTCGTCGGCGAAGGCGGTCTGGTCACACGGGTGTTCGTCGAGCCGGGCAGCTGGGTAAGCGCCGGACAAGTGCTGGCGACGGTCGATCGGTCGGTTCAGGCGCAGACCGCCGAATCGCTGTCGGCACAGGTGCGGGTCGCCCGCGCCGATGCGCAGATCGCGCAGACCGAACTCGACCGGTCGAACCAGCTGGTCGAACGCGGCTTCGTGTCGAAGGCCGATATCGATCGCAAGACCGCGACCCGCGACGCCGCCAACGCCCGCGTCCGGGTGGCGCAGGCGCAGCTGGCCGAGACGCAGGCGCGCAACCGCCGCCTCGACATCCGCGCGCCCGCCGCCGGCCTCGTCCTGACCCGCGCGGTCGAACCGGGTCAGGTCGTCGGCAGCGGCAGCGGCGTGCTGTTCCGCATCGCGATGGGCGGGCAGATGGAAATGCGCGCCCAGCTGTCCGAGGCCGATCTCGCCAATGTCCGCGCCGGTTCGCTGGCGCAGGTCGTGCCGGTCGGCGATACCCGCGTGTTCAAGGGGCAGGTGTGGCAGGTCGCGCCGATCATCGATCCGCAGACGCGACAGGGCATCGCCCGGATCGCGCTGAACTACGACCCGGCGCTGCGCCCCGGCGGCTTTGCCAGCGCGCGCATCGGGGCGGGTGCCTCGACCGCGCCGCTGCTGCCCGAATCGGCGGTGCTGAGCGATGACAAGGGCAGCTATGTCTATCTGATCGATGCCCAGAACAAGGTGCTTCGCCGCGACGTCCGCGTCGCCGAAGTGTCGGACGAAGGTGCGCTGATCGCCTCCGGGTTGATCGGCGACGAACGCGTGGTCGCAAGTGCCGGCGCGTTCCTGAATGTCGGACAGGAGGTGGTGCCGGTCCGCGCCGCCGCCGCTTCCGCTCGCAAGGAATAGCGCCATGGGCTTTCGCAACATTTCGGCATGGTCGATCCGGAACCCGGTACCACCGCTGGTGCTGTTCCTCGCGCTGACGATCGCCGGGATCGTCAGTTTCATGCGGATGGACGTGAACCAGGACCCGGATATCGAATTCCCGGTCGCGATCGTCGTGATCACCCAGCCGGGTGCTGCGCCCACCGAACTCGAAACGCAGGTGACGCAGCGCGTCGAGGCGGCGGTCCGGTCGCTGCAGGGCATCGACCAGATCGAATCGAGCGTTACCGAAGGGTCGTCGCAGACCGTCATCCAGCTCGATATCGGCACGCCGATCGACCGCGCCGTCAATGACGTGCGCGAAGCGGTGAACCAGATTCGCGGCCAGCTTCCCGACGGCATCCTCGAACCGCAGGTCTTCCGCGCGAACACCACCGACAAGGATCTGGCGTCGTGGACCGCAATCGCCGACGACATGACCGCCGAACAGCTCAGCTGGTATGTCGACAATACCGTCGCGAAGGAATTGTTGAGCGTCGAGGGCATGGCGACCGTCGAGCGCGTCGGCGGCGTCGACCGCGAGATCCGCGTGACGCTCGACCCCGCGCGGTTGCAAGCGCAGGGGCTGACCGCGAGCCAGGTCAATCAGGCGCTGCGTCAGGTCAATCTGAACGCGGCCGGCGGGCAGGCGGAAATCGCCGGCACGCAGCAATCGGTCCGCGTGCTCGGCAACGCCGCCACCGCCTATGCGCTGTCGCAGACGCAGGTGCCGGTCGGCGGTGGCCGCTCGGTCCGGCTGGCCGACATCGCCGACGTCCGCGACGCCTATGCCGAACCCACCAGCCGCGCCGAATATAACGGTCGCCCGGTGCTGGCGTTCGATATCAAGCGTGCCAAGGGCGCGTCGGACGTGACCGTGTTCCACGAGGCGGAAAAGAAGCTCGCCGACCTGCAGAAGCGCAACCCGCAGGTCCGCTTCGCGCTGCTGTCCAATTCGGTGAAGTTCACCGAAATCCAGTATCATTCGGCGATGAACGCGATGGTCGAGGGCGCGCTGCTCGCGATCGTCGTCGTGTTCCTGTTCCTGCGCGACTGGCGCGCGACGCTGATCTCGGCGCTGGCCATCCCGCTGTCGGCGATCCCCGCCTTCTGGTTCATGGACATGCTGGGATTCACCCTCAACCAGATGACGCTGCTCGCGCTCAGTCTGGTGGCGGGGGTGCTGGTCGACGATGCGATCGTGGAGATCGAGAATATCGTCCGCCACATGCGCATGGGCAAATCCGCCTATCAGGCATCGATCGACGCCGCCGACGAGATCGGCATCGCGGTGCTGGCGACGACGATGGCGATCGTCGCGGTCTTCCTGCCGGTCGGGTTGATGCCGGGCATTTCGGGCCAGTTCTTCAAGAATTTCGGCCTGACGGTCGTCGCGTCGGTGTTGATGAGCCTTGCCGTCGCGCGGCTCATCACGCCGATGATCGCCGCCTATTTCCTGAAGGCGCACGGGTCCGCCAGCCATGGCGAGGGCTGGCTGATGGACCGGTATATGGGCGTGCTGCGCTGGACGCTGCGCCATCGCTGGTCGACGATCGTCGGCGGCGTGGTGGCGCTGACGCTGACCGTCATCATGTTCATGGTCCTGCCGCAGACCTTCCAGCCGCCGCAGGACCGCGACCGCGTGACCGCCAGCGTCGAAATGGTGCCCGGCACCACCCTCGAACAGACCGCGGTCGTCGTGAAGCGCGTCGAGAATCTGTTGCGGGCGCAGCCGCTGGTCAAATCGGTCTATTCGTCGAGCTATGCCGGCAACGGCCGGGTGACCGCCGAACTGCTCGACAAGCCGAGTTTCGGCGAAAGCGTCCGCCACACGTTCGGGCTGGTCGACGATGCGACCTATGACGCGATGCGCCAGTCCAAGAGCACCGAGTTCGAACGCGGCCTCGCCCCGCAGCTCGCCGCGATCCCCGATGCGCGGGTATCGTTCCGGTCGCAATTCGGCTGGGGCGGGTCGAGTCGCGACCTGTCGATCACGCTGGGCGGCGACGATCCGGTCAAGCTGAACGAAACCGCGAACCAGCTGGTCAAGGAGATGGAAAAGCTGCCGATGGTCGTCGCGCCGCGCGTGTCGGGCGATCTGAAGCGGCCGGAGATCATCATCCGTCCGCGCAGCGACCTCGCCGCCAGCCTCGGCGTCACCACCGCCGCGCTGTCGGGGGCGATCCGCATCGCGACGCTGGGCGATATCGACCAGAACAGCGCGCGCTTCTCGCTGTCCGACCGGCAGATCCCGATCCGCGTCGCCCTGTCGCGCGATGCGCGGTCGCGGCTGTCGACGATCCAGAACCTGCCGGTCCCCACCGGCAATGGCGGATCGGTGCCGCTGTCGGTCGTCGCCGATATCGGTTTTGGCGCGGGCCCGACCAAGATCGACCGCATCAACCAGCAACGTCGTCTGGTCGTCGGTGCCGATCTGGCCCCCGGCGTCGTGTCGGGCGTCGCGCAGGAGGCGATCCACAAGCTGCCGATCATGCAGAACCTGCCGCTGGGCGTCACCGAACTGACCGTCGGTCAGGCGAAGTGGCAGGGCGAGATGATTACCAACTTCATCGTCGCGGTGATTTCGGGCATCTTCCTCGTCTTCGCGGTGCTGGTGCTGCTCTACAAGCGGGTGATGCCGCCGTTCGTGAACATGGGATCGCTGTTCCTGGCACCTTTGGGCGGGCTGCTGGCATTGTGGATCACGGGCAACCCGATCTCGATGCCGGTCTATATCGGGCTGCTGATGCTGCTCGGCATCGTCGCCAAGAATTCGATCCTGCTGATCGATTTCGCGCTGGAGGAGATGGAGAAGGGCGTCGACAAGGAAGTCGCGATCCTCGACGCCGGGCACAAGCGGGCGCAGCCGATCGTGATGACCACCGTCGCCATGGTCGCCGGCATGGTGCCGACCGCGATGGCGCTGTCGGGCGACGCATCGTTCCGCGCGCCGATGGGCATCACCGTGATCGGCGGGCTGGCCCTGTCGACGCTGCTGACGCTGCTGATCGTGCCGGGCGCGTTCAGCCTCGCGGTCGGGCTGGAACGCTGGGTCGGTCCGCGCCTGTCGCGGCGGCTGCTTACCTATCGTCCGGGCGATGGTGACCGGCCGGCGATCGAACACCAGCCGGGCGGGCAGTTGCCGCCGGGCGACGGGCCGAAGTCGCTGCCGGCGGCGGAATGACCCGCCCCCCGTCCGGTTCGCGCCCGTCGCGAACCGGACGGGACCGGTAGCCCGCACGGGTACCGATTGAACTTTCCCCGCAGCCGGCGATTGTTTCGCCAATGCCACGATCTTCGATCCTTGCCGGGGCGGGCGATGCGGTTCCCCTACCCCTACGCCGGATGCGGCGGCTCGCCACCTTCATGCTGGTGGCGATGGCGGCGCTGTTCCTGCTGTCGCGGCGGCTGGAGGGGGTCCACCCGGCATGGAGCTTCGTCCAGGCCTTTGCCGAGGCGGCGATGGTCGGCGGTCTTGCCGACTGGTTCGCGGTCACCGCGCTGTTCCGCCATCCGCTCGGCCTGCCGATCCCGCATACCGCGATCATTCCGCGCAACAAGGACCGGATCGGCGACACGCTGGCCGCGTTCCTGCGCGACAATTTCCTGACCGCGCATGTCGTCGCGCGCCGTATGCACCGTGTCGACGCCGCCGCCGTCGCCGGCAAATGGCTGGCCGATCCGGCGACGCGCAGCGGGCGGCTGCGGCACGGCGCGTCGCGGCTGGCGGTCAACGTGCTGGAGGGCCTCGACCCCGATCAGTTCGGGACGATGGTGCGCGGTGCCCTCGCCAACCGGCTGCGCGCGATGCGGGTGTCGCCTGCGCTTGGCCGCACGCTGGAAGCGGCGATCGCGGAGGACCGCCACCTGCCGCTGATCGACGCCATCATCCGCTGGACGTCCAAGACGCTCGACGCGAACGAGGAACTGGTCCGCACGATGATCCAGAAGCGCGCGGGTGCCGTGCTGCGCTGGACCGGGCTGGACGCGACGCTGGCGACGTCGGTGCTGAACGGCCTGCACAAGATGCTCGCCGACGTCGCCGAAGACCCGGCCCATCCGCTGCGCGCCAAGGCGAACGAGGGTCTCGCGCTGCTGGCCCACGACCTGCAACATTCGCCCGAGATGCAGGCCAAGGTCGAACGGCTGAAGAACGAGCTGATCGAAAACCCGGCGCTGGCCGGCTGGTGGATGGGGGTGTGGGAAAAGATCCGCGGCGGCCTGCTCAACGCCGCCCGTAATCCCGATCGCGCGCTGGCCGGGCCGATCGGCGATGCGATGCGGCAGCTGGGACTGACGCTGCAATCCGATCCGGTGCTGAAGGCGAAGGTCAACCGCTTCGTCCGCCGTGCCGTGGTCGGGGCAGTCGCCGATTATGGCGACGGCATCGTCCGGCTGGTATCGGACACGGTGCGCGGCTGGGATGCGCAGACGATTACCGGCCGCCTCGAAAATGCCGTCGGGCGCGACCTGCAATTCATCCGGATCAACGGCACGCTGGTCGGCGGCACCGTCGGGCTGGCGATCCATGTGGTCGATATCTGGCTGTAGGTTCGGCCCGGGTGCAGGTTACATCTTGCTCGCTGGCAATCGACGAACCAACATTCCCCTCGGTTCGTCGCCCCGGACTTGATCCGGGGCCCCGCTTCTTGCTGCGGCTGACCGAAAAAACGGGGCACCGGCTTAAGCCGGGACCTCTGCGAAAGTCGCGCGCTACACCAAACCGAGCCGTACCCCGGCGAAAGCCGGGGTCCAGTTGGGAAGGTTTTTCCATAATTTACGAACGTCCCCCAACTGGGCCCCGGCCTTCGCCGGGGTACGATCAGAGGCGTTTCACAAAGGTTCCGGCCACGCCCAAGGTAACGGTTTCACCAATGGCCAGCGACTTGTCGGACGCAGGTCATAGCGATCGCGGCGACGCCTCCGCCAACGCTGCAACCACTCCCCCGAAATCGTTACGCTCCCATGGCTTGAGCATCCCGCCGGCTTGCGTCATAGGCGCGGCCATGGTTCGCCTTTCGTTCGCCGGTCACGCTTTCGATGCCCTGTCCGCCGGTGCGCTGTTCTGGCCGGCGCGGCGCGCGCTGCTGCTCGCCGACCTGCATTTCGAAAAGGCGAGCTGGTTCGCGCAATTCGGACAGATGCTGCCGCCCTATGATACGCTGGAAACGCTGGCGGGGATCGAGGCGGTGGTGGCGCGGACCCGGCCGGCCGAGATATGGTGCCTCGGCGACAGTTTCCACGATGTCGGCGGCTGCGACCGGCTGGGCGACGAGGCGCAGACGCGGCTGCGCGCGCTGACGGCGGCAAGCGACTGGACGTGGATCACCGGCAATCACGACCGGATCGTCGCCGACCATTGCGGCGGCCGGGTGATCGACGAAGCGGTCGTCGACGGACTGGTGCTGCGCCACGAAGCCGACCCCGCCGAAGCGCGCCCCGAACTATCGGGCCATTTCCACCCCAAATTGCGGGTCAGGCTGCGCGGACGGGGCGTGTCGCGCCGCTGCTTCGTGGCGACCGCGACCAAGCTGATCCTGCCTGCCTTCGGCTCGCTCACCGGCGGTCTCGACGCGGATCATCCCGAAATCGTCCGCGCGGTCGGCGGCCGGGCAGAGGCGTTGATCGCGCTGGAGGACCGGCTGCTGCGGTTTCCGCTGGCCGCCTGACGGCGGTTTGACAACGCATGGCAGCGCGCGTTTCGCAGGCAGTGCCGACCCGATCCCACCGCAACGCTTGAACCCGGTGCCGTGCGCAATTACCGCAACGCCCATGGATTCCCGTTTCGGTCCCGATCGCCGCGCGACACTGGCCACCCCGCTGGCACTGGATAGTGGCGCGACCCTGCCCGCGATCGACATCGCCTATGAAACCTATGGCACGCTGTCGCCCGCGCGCGACAATGCGATCCTGATCTGCCACGCGCTGACCGGTGATCAGCATGTCGCCTCCACCCATCCGCGCACCGGCAAACCCGGCTGGTGGTCGCGCATGATCGGGCCGGGCAAGCCGATCGACCTTAACCGCCATTTCGTCATCTGTTCGAACGTGCTCGGTAGTTGCATGGGGTCGTCGGGACCGGCCAGCATCGACCCCGCGACCGGCAGCCCATGGGCGATGCGCTTTCCGGTGCTGACCATTCGCGACATGGTGCGCGCGCAGGGAATGCTGCTCGACCATCTCGGCATCGACCGACTGCGCGCCGTGGTCGGCGGGTCGATGGGCGGAATGCAGGCGCTGTCATGGTCGGCGACGCTGCCCGACCGGGTACAGGCGGTGGTGGTGATCGCCTCCACCGCACGCCATTCGGCACAGAACATCGCCTTTCACGAAGTCGGGCGACAGGCGATCATGGCCGACCCCGACTGGCGCGGCGGCGAGTATTATGCCGATGGATCACCACCCGCCGCCGGGCTGTCGGTGGCGCGGATGGCGGCGCACATCACCTATCTGTCCGAAGCGGGCCTGACCGCCAAATTCGGCCGCAAGCTGCAGGCGCGCGCCGATGGCGCGGCCGGGACCAAGACCTTCGGCTTCGACGCCGATTTTCAGGTCGAAAGCTATCTGCGCCATCAGGGGCTGGCCTTCACCGACCGGTTCGACGCCAATTCCTATCTCTACATCACCCGCGCGCTCGATTATTTCGATCTGGCGGAGGAACATGGCGGGGTGCTGGCCAATGCGTTCCGCGCGACGAAGGCACGGTTCTGCGTCGTCAGCTTCGATACCGACTGGCTGTATCCGACCGCCGAATCGCGCAGCATCGTCCATGCGCTGAACGCCGCCGGCGCACCGGCCAGCTTCGTCGAACTGTCGTCGCCGTTCGGCCATGACGCGTTCCTGCTCGATTCGCCCGAACTCGACCGGATCATGCGCGGCTTTCTGGAGGCGGACGCATGACCTTCGCGCTTTCCGACGATCGCGACCGGCTCGATATCGCGCGCATCCATGGCTGGCTGGCATCGAGCTACTGGTCGCCCGGCATCGATCGCGAGCGGGTCGAGCGCGCCATCGCCGGGTCGCACCCGATCGGTGCCTATCGCGACGGCGTGCAGATCGGGTTCGCCCGTGCGATCACCGACCGGGCGACCTTCGCGTGGATCGCCGACGTGTTTGTCGACGACCGCGCGCGGGGGCAGGGCATCGGGCGGGCGATGGTCGGCTGGTTCGTCGATCATCCCGATCTGGCCGGTATCCGCCGCATCGGCCTCGTTACGGCGGACGCGCATGGCGTGTATGCGAAACTCGGCTTCCACCCCCTTTCGCGGCCCGATCGCTATATGGAACGGTTGTCGGCGGAAGCGACGGCGATGCTGGAGGCAATGCCATGACCATGATCGCCGGATCACCGCGTCGGACCCCGATGGCCCTGCGCCCCGACCTTGCGATCATCGCGGCCAATATCACGCCCGGTTCACGCATCCTCGATGTCGGTTGCGGCGACGGGCAGTTGATGGCCGCGCTGCGCGATGAACGCGGCGTCGATGCGCGGGGACTGGAAATCGATCCGGGCAATGTCGCCGATGCGATGGCGCGCGGGCTGTCGGTGATGCAGGGCGATGCCGATCGCGACCTTGCCGACTATCCCGACGCCAGTTTCGACTATGCGATCCTCAGCCAGACGTTGCAGACGGCGATGCGGCCGCATGTCGTGCTCGACCATCTGTTGCGCATCGGTGCGCAGGCCTTCGTATCCTTCCCGAACTTCGCGCACTGGCGGGTGCGCGCGTCTCTGCTATGGGGCGGGCGGATGCCGGTGACGGCGCTGTTACCGCTCGAATGGTATGAGACGCCGAACATCCACCACGTCACCATCGACGATTTCCGGGCGTTCGTCGCAAAGCGGGGGATTACCGTCGTCGATGCGTGGTTCCTGTCGGGGGGCAAGCGTACCACGGCGGCGGCGGCCAATTTCCGTGCCGAACACGCGGTGTTCCTGCTGCAACGCTGAGCCTGCGGGAACGAAGGAGAGTGAGGAAGATGCGTAGCCGCCTGCTGCTGGTCGTCGCCTGCGGGATCGCCCTGCTTGCCGGCTGCACCCGCAGGACGCCGGAGGTGGCGACCGTCACCCCGCCGACGATTCCGGTCCCGCCGCCCGCGCCCAAACCCAAACCGCCGCAGGGGGCCGCGCCGAACCTCGTCATCCCGGCAACGACGCCCGATGGCGGCTATGCCACGCTCAACCGGGGCCTTTCGCCCGATGCCGCGCTCTGGCACCTGCGCGCTGCGCTGAACGTCGCGGCGCTACAGTGCAATATCGGCGATCCGGCCGGGGTCGCGGCCTATAACCGGTTGCTCAAAGTACATGCCACCCGCTTCGCTGCCGCGTTCAAGGCGCTGGAGGCGGAGTACAGGCGCGGCGGCGGCGACTGGCAGGACCGGTTCGACGACGCGATGACCCGCGTCTATAATTACTTTGCGCAGCCGCCGGTCCGCGATGCCTTTTGCGCGCGCGCGCTGCCGATGTTGACACAGGTGGCCGAACTGCCCGCCGGCGGGCTGGATGCCGTCGCCGCCCCGGATATCGAGGCGCTCGACCAGCCGTTCGTCGATTTCTACCGCGCCTACGACCGCTATCGCGCCGACCTGTCAACCTGGACCGCCGCACAGCCCCCGGTGCTGACCGTCGACCCGCAAATTCTGACGACATCCAGTGACGTTACCGCCCACTGACCCCTTGCCAGCCCCCTCGCTACGCGACACCTTCGTCACCATGACCAACGCCCCCATTCGCATCGGCATCGGTGGCTGGACCTTCCCGCCGTGGCGCGGCAGCTTCTACCCCGAAAAATGGCCGCAGAAGCGGGAGCTGGAGTTCGCATCGCACGCGCTGACCGCGATTGAGATCAACGCGACCTATCACGGCACCCAGAAGCCGGCGAGCTTCGCCAACTGGGCCGCGACCGCACCCGACGATTTCGTGTTCGCGGTTAAAGCCTCGCGCTTCTGCACCAATCGCAGGATATTGGCGGAGGCCGGGGAATCGATCGCGAAATTCGTCGGCTCCGGCATGACCGAACTCGGCGACAAGCTCGGCCCGATCCTGTGGCAGTTCATGGCGACCAAGAAATTCGACGCCGACGACTTTGCTGCCTTCCTCGCAATGCTGCCCGCAACCGAGGCAGGCGTGAAGCTCCGCCATGCCATACAGGTCCGCCACGACAGCTTCCATGTTCCCGAATTCGTGGCGATGGCCCGCAAAGCGGGCGTCGCGATCGTCTATGCCGACTCGGCCGACTATCCCGCCATCGCCGACATCACCGGCGATTTCGTCTATGCCCGGCTTGAAAACGCGGTCGAGGACGTGGCCACCGGCTATGACGACGCCGCCCTCGATCGCTGGGCAGAGGCCGCACGGACGTGGGCGGCGGGTGGTGCGCCGGACGGCCTGCCCTATGCCGACCCGGCCCAACCGCCGCGAAAGCCGCGGGAGAGCTTCATCTTCTTCATGCTGTCAACCAGAGTAGCACACGCGCGCCAAACTTTTGACTAAGCCGTTGATTTCTGGGGACTCGACGGCGTTCGGACGGACAGTCCGACGTTCTGCTTCCGACGATACGAACGGCTTCGCAATACCGTAATCCTTATGTCGCGTATACGTAGCGGTGCCTCTGAAGGGATTGCCCAATGGGAGTCAGTAGCCACTCTTTGGCACAGACTCCCATTCTCCGTCCTAAATATTAATTTATTCTACTTAAATACTATACATATAGAAATATGTACCGTCGGCGTTCTGAAGAACTCCGTCAAATTCCAAAGCTTGTACGGATTTGCCATTATTATCCGTTATAAACAGCTTATCCGTTTCGCTGAAATCCAGCGCCCTGTTGGATCCGAACGTTACGATTCCATCGTTGTTTCTGTCATAAAGCGGACGCGTTGTGATAATAACATCGTTTTTGTCGAGATCCGTTATCCTATCTACGCCCGTTGATATCCGATTGTCGAAAAAGAAAGTATCTGCGCCTGCTCCGCCACTTAGAAGGTCATTGCCCACCCCTCCCTCCAAGAAGTCCCGACCGCCATACCCAAATATTTGATCGTTACCGGCACCGCCTAGTAGCCCGCTATCCCCGACATTTCCGATAAGCTGATCGTTCCCACTTCCGCCAAAAAGTTCCTGGTAACTCACTAAGCCAGAATTGGTCCGTAGAACGTAATTGTCAGTACCCGCTGCGAGCAGGGCAACACGATCTATGTAACCTCCCGTGCCGACTGACGGCCCCCAGTTTTGCAATACGAAGTCGGGTATCACATAGTCGCCACCTGCTTTTGCATCGACAATCAAGCGATCATAACCGGTCGATCCAGTGACAGATACCCCATTAAGACTGCTTGATATCGATACGCGAAAATCTATATTTTGACCGTAATTCGTTTTGAACTGTAGAGCCTCAATTGATATCAGTTCGCCAAAAACATAGGTCGTTTGATTGCCCCAAGGCCTACTAATAGCCGAATCAGATGTTTCAAGCTCGATCTTGTCTAGGCCGTCGCCTCCGACAAAGGAACTTGTAGTAACAATGGAATCACTAGTGGCACGGACACGAAATACGTCATCGCTCTGGGTTCCGAAAAGGCTATCGGATGCACTGGTAATGGTTACTTCAGCCATAAATCCCCCGTTCCACGCTGCGTTTGCAGCTTTTAGTATTGCCATTGTAGTTTTCTGATAGGTGAACAGCCAAAGAGCTTGAAATTCTTGGATTAAGAGAAATGTTTGTCTAGAAACGTAAAATTGTCAATCAATGCAAACGAATTGACCCATATTGGGCCAAGTTTAACGTTGTGAGGGCTGTTCCTTGCGGAGCGTTAGAAGTGCCTCACCGATTGTCTCCCTTGCCTTGCCTCCCCTTCCGTTTGATAGAACGGATCGTCTGGGGTTGGCGCGTCTGGTACGGCTTTCATTTCCGGCCCCCGTCGTCCGCATCGATCGCATCTGATGCGGTGGCGGAGACTTTCCAGTTGCGTATTCCAGCCCCGACAAAGCGCGTATCGGCAGAACCGAAAAGCATCATAGACATGAATTTTTCCGCACCGGCAGGTGACGCGGAAGTTTGCCTTGTGCTTGACGAGGTCATTGAGGCTCCTGAGACGGGTGTTGGCGGACACGTCACAGGTGTAAATTGAGCTGGTTGCGATCCGGCTGAGGCTGATTGAGCCGGTACAGGATATCCCGCGCAAGCCGTTCAGCCGCGCGCCCCTTGTACGCTGGATCAGCCGCGAGCAGGCCGGCCAGCTTGCTCGTAGAGGTGCTGGCTATGATCTCGGCCAGGGTTCGAGGTTCGATGTTGTCCATTCCCATAGGGTACAAAAAGGGAACAGATTCGCAAGGGCTAAAGCCAGTAGGAATGAGTGGAAAAACTGCTGGCGGTTTCCTCAACGGTGTAGGTCAGCACGATCAAGCCATCGCCGCCGCGACCACCACGGAACGCCGAACCGCTGGGGCCGCCACCGCCTCCGCCACCGCCACCAAAGAAGCTGTCGCCGCCATTGCAGTTACGGCAACCACCGCCACCACCACCCGGTCCAGCCACCATTCCAGAGCCGGTTTCGGTCCATACGGTCATGTAGCTGCCCGAACCTGCGTTTATGCCGCTGGTTGTTGAGCCGCCACCGCCGCCGCCATTCGTGCCGTCTGTTTCAGGGGCGCCGCCGCCCAAGCCAAGGTAGTTGTTGCCGCCTGCGCCGCCGACCGTACTGGTCGTCGCTGATTGTCCAGCTGAGCCACCGTTAGCGCCACCGCCACCACTGCCCGTGACGTTGCTTGCTGATCCGCTGTTGCCGCCATTTCCACGTGGACCTGCCGCGCCACCACCACCGCTGCCGCCCGTCGAGGTCGTGCCCGCGTTGGCGTTACCGCCAGCGAACACAACCGATCCCGTAGAGTTCGCAATCGAACCACCCATTGCGTTCGTCGCACCAGAGCCGTTGTTGCCAGCCGCCGCAACGACCTGAGTTCCAAATGCTGTTGCGATAACGGAGCCACCAGAGCCGACCGCAATCGTGATGTTCGATCCCGCGCTGACGGTGATCGTATCCTTGGCATACGCACCACCACCGCCACCACGACGACGGGCCGTACTGCCCGAAGAACCATTCATCGTGTGGCCGTTGCCGCCCGCACCCAAGCATTCAACCAAAACGAATGTAACGCCGTCCGGCACTGTCCAACTCGTTGTGCCAGCCATGAGGAACTTGACGATCTGCGTCACAGACGAACCACCAGCGATCCGATCAGTCCCGAAAAGGTCGGGTCGGCGTTGCCCATGTAGAGCGAGATACGGTCCCCGGCGTTCAGCGACGTGCTATTCAGGGTGATTGCGCCGGTAGTGGAGTTCGCATTGAACGATACCGTACCAGCGTTTGCGCCGTTCAGCTTGATTGTCAGTGTGACCGCATTCGTAGGTGCCGTCTCAGCGACAAAAGAGGATGCGGATACGTCGATCGTACCGACCTGCGGTGTGACGCCACCACCCAATAGCGCGTTCGCAGTTGGCCTACCCGAAAGCACGAACTGTAGGCTGCGAACGTAGGCTTCCTTGCTGAGTTTCCCGGTCATGTCGGAAACGGACGCAGCATCGATGTTTGAGCGAGCGACGTTCCGTTCCGTCGATGTCAGGGTTTGCGCAGCATCGAAACGAACACGTCGGGCCAGCGCCGTTGTCATAGTCGCGCCGAACTCGGGGTCGTTGTTAAGTGCCGATGCGACTTCCGCAAATGCGTTTAGCTGTTCGGGTGCTAGGTTCTGGATGGCGTGAATGCTGGTCGTAAGGCCCTCTAGGCGCGTATTGATGCCTGAGATGACCGCTGGGTCTGCGTTCTCTCCGGCCGGACCCTGCGGACCGGCGGGTCCAACGGGACCGGTCGCGCCAGTGCTTCCTCGGCTTCCGGTGGCTCCGCGCGGACCGGTTAAACCGATTTCGCCCTGCGGACCGGGCATTCCTATCATCTGCGTAACAAGGGACGAACCACCCGTGACCAGCGCGGACGCGGTTGCGTTCTGGATGCTCTGATCGAGCGCGCCACCTGTCGGAAGCGTAGTGACGAGAACCGATGTTTGGATCGTGGAAACCAGTGCCATTAGGCGTCGTCCACGCTGTCTGGATTGCCGATATAGCCGTCGCGGTTGATCTTCCCGTCCCAGAGTACGACCGGCCTTCCGATCGCGATGTCGGTTTCATCTCGGATAACGCAGCGCGTGGGTGTCTGTTTCAAGGTGACGATCTGATCATTTTCCAGAACGATCATTTTGCCCAACGGGTCGTTGGGATCGGCGACCATCGCTTCGCGAATTGCAGCGCCGTCTACTTCGAAGAAGAGCGAGCGTGTGGACAGATCGACCTGTTCACTAGTCGTGTTGTCGGCCTGCCTTCTCAGTTTGTAAGGCAGGACGAGGGAGCCTCGACCGTGAACGGTGATGTTGGTACCGGTGATAGTTTGGTTTGCCATCCGCTATTTAGCGGGACTGAAGTGGCGACGGCTCCGCAGTGCGAGCCGTACTATTACTCTAGGAGTAAGTCCATCAGTCCCTGGCCAAGTATCTGCGCCAGCGGGTGATGAGGGTCGATCCCTAGCAGGGCCAGGATATCGGCATGGTAACATGCCATCTGCTCCTCACGAGACATACTACTTGTCACGCTTGTTCCTCGACAGCAAGCGCAGGTAATTGTTCGATACTGCCTGTCTCTGCACAAGCGCCTTCGTGAGTTGGAGAACAACGGCGTCAATGGCTGCGGCCAGCGGATCGGTGAGTGCCGGCGCATGTTTCATGTCGGCAACCTCTCTGTCGTGACGGTTCACCTTCGTTGTTAGATGGCTTGGTGCGTTCTCCGCTTCTTCGTTCGTCATATCGCGCCCTTTCCGTTGTATAATTTTATTTATAAACGGTAGGGATTGGGTTGTGTGCGCGGATAAGTGTGACTTATCGATAGGGCGCATCACCCCATAGGACATATGATGGCCGACAGCTTGAGATTGACGATTGCTCTGTAAAGCATTTTACCCCGTTCCACATCTGTGGGACGAGTGCATCCTATTCCTCTTCGTAGTACCAGCCCTCCAAGCCGTCGAATACATCACCCATAGCCATCCAATCTGGCTTGAGAGCGTGTTTGTTAGGTTCGTAGGTAGGAAATTTGCCACGCGCCGCGTTCTCGGCGATCATCACCGCACGGTGAATGGCGCGGCTCGCTAACATCTTTAATGCTTGCTGGTCCTCCAAAGTACCTTTGCCTTTAGCAAGGCGTTCACTGTAGGTTGTGCTCAGTTCAGCAAGAACGCCGATCTCCCACAACTTCGCACTTGGTTCTTCGCACCTGCACATAGCACACTTCATGTATCGTATTAGGCCCTTTAAATCTCGCTTCGTTCCATGCAGTTCATAAATCGGCTTTATTCGTGGCGCGTCGTCGAACTTGCTCGCGGTTTTATCGAGGAACGCCTTTATCTGTTCCGTGGCGGCCGACTTCGTAAGTGTAAGCGGTACAGAGACAATCAGACATGGCATCGGGTCCTGCTCGCTGAACCGACCGTTGAGATACTGGCCCATCCTATCCGCTAATTGTTCGGTCATGGCGGGCTTGCTCGGCCAGATTGCGTCAATCGGAAATACGATCGCTTCTTTACCCTCACAGCCGAAAGCAGCGATGCCCTTGTTTGGCCACCAGTCGTCGAATTCGACCTGCTTCAGGTCTCCAAGTAGGTCGTGAACACCCAAGACCACGTCAATGTCAGCGGGAAGAATGGCCTTTTCGGCGTCTGTAAGCAAACCCTGGCGGAACTTGCGGGCTAGGTCGTAGCTGGGGCTAATGAGCAGATACGTATAACAAAGCTGAGCGAACGTGACCTGTTCCGGAGACGCCCAATAATTGTCCGTCGCCATGACAGGCGAGCGCCAAACCATATCGTTCAAAGGTTGTCTCTTTCCGTTTTGCGCATCTAGCTAATCACGGTCCTATCCGGGCCCGCCCTAACAATTCCTCACCACGCAGCAATCCTGCTGCCACGGTAAAAGGCAAGGAATTGAATATCATGACTACGAATTCGACCGCGATCCTCGACGAAACCGCCGTTCGTTCGATCGTTCAGAAGCAACAGACTGCGTTCCAGAAGGCCCGCGGGAGCGACGCGCTGGCCGTCATGGTGGCCGGTGCGTATGTGGCAATCCGCAACATCATTCAGAACGCCTCGCCGGAAACGCAGGCCGCAATTTTGGACGAGCATGCGGTTGTGGCAGCCGCTGAAGGCACCAGCATGTTTACCCCTTGGATTAAAGTCTACTGGGGTGAACCTCATTTCGACAAGAAAAAGACGTTTAAGGATCTTCAGGGAAATACCCGAGTCATCTGGGTCCCCGATCGGAGCATGGAAATCTACCACCACACTATGGAGGAATTGCAGGCTCGCGGCGTGGAGACAACGGATGTCAAAGCGATTGCTGCTACCATCATGGCATCAAATGGCGCGTCGCAGATGGCCAAGGCCCGTAAGGCACGACTTGCAACGGATGCGCGTAATGCTGCCAATCCAGTGACGGAAAACACTCGTAAGTTGTTTCTGGATGAAACGCGTGGAGCAAGGATTGAAGTAGAGATTGACCGGCCTGCGGATCATGGCGATTATATGACGCTGCTGGTTCGTGCGCTGAAGGACGGTCCGTTCTACGAAGTCTTGGCCATCGCCGATCCAAACGCGATCAAGACGCTCGATAAGGTTGCCGACACGCAGGCTCCGCTTTTGAAGGCGCAGCGCGCTGAGCGCGAAACCGAGAAACAGCGGGCAGTACGTGAGCAGCAAATCCGGGACGAGGAGCGCGAGCGCGTTATTGGTGGCTTGGACGGCCCAGCGCGTAAGGCGTTGATGGAGAAACTCGCCCGTATGCAGCCGCCAAAGCCGGCCGCTTCGCAGTCCAAGACTGGGAAGGTTGCTTGAGCAGCGCGGAGCGGGGGTCACCCCGCTCCATACAGTATGGAGGCTGAAATGCTGAACGATGTACAACGCGCTCAAGTCGCAAGCGCGCTGAAAACCTTGGAAGAGAATGACGGCTACAGTCATCCAGTTGCGACGATAATTCGCATCGCAGGCAAACAGGTAGCGATGCAGATTGCGCAACTGGAGACCGACTATCGCAATGCCAACGACGCTGCCAAGGAGCATGGTGGCGCAATGCTTTCGCCGGAAGCGGCGGATTATTGGCAAGAAGCCCAGGGGGTTCTTCGCTACGCGCGAATTGCCCTCGCGGGGAATGACCCCAAATATCGTAAGGAGAAGGCTCTCGCACGAAAATGCGAAAGGTTGGAAGAAGGCTTCGCTGCCCGTGTCCCGGATTGCGATAAGCCAAAATTCGTCCAGTACGATCCACAGTCACTGAACACTCAGGACGAACGCTGGAATTGGACGGTTGACGGTCCATTTCCACTACTTTCTGAGCATTTTAATGGTTCATTGCCGATCGCCAACCCGAAAGCCGAGGCGCAAAGGGTCGTTCTTGCAACTCTTGTTGACCAGGATATGGTCGAAGATCAGCGACCGAAAAATGTGTCGCGACTAGAAGCGATGTTGCGCCGCGCACTCGACGAACGGACCGTAGTTGAAGAGAAGGCGCAAGCGGTTGCGGCGGCTAAGGCTGACAAGGCTACGAAACGCGAAAAAAAGGAAAAGTTAAAGAAGGCGAAAGAGGCTTTGATAGCCTCTGGAGACCAGAAGGCCACCAAGGGTAAACGTTCCGGCCAGTACGGGTTAGTGTCGGACGCGTTCAAAGGAATTGGGCCGCCGAAGCGATAATGCCGCTAGGCAACCGACGCATAGGGACAGCGGATCACGAACTAAGGGTTCAGGTCCGCTGAGCCAATTTGGGCGGCTCTGAAGTGCGGTGGGAAATCGAGGTTCGCCTATTCCCCTCGACGGCGTCGCAGACCAATGACCCAACAAGCGAAGCGCCTGGCTGTCCGCAGGACGACTGGCTGTCGCAGACGACTACCCCTGAGCCAAAGGCCAGGACGAACGAAGTTCAACGAAATTGCTGGACGCGAACGGTTGCCAGCCTGAGTGCGAGCAGAGCGAGCGCGAAGGCGCAGCAAACGTGAAGCGTCTGAGTAGTGGTGGTAGTTTAGTTCATCTGCTTTGGGAGGTGCCATATTAATGGAATAATATGGCTCTTACCAAGGTAGAGGAAGTAAGCTGCCGCCGCTGCGCTTCTTACTATGTATGGGTCTTACCAAGGTAGAGCCGAGAATAATGACATTTTATTCGCTCAGGCCGTATAGTGGTTGGGTAGCAGCATACTGCCATATGGCTTTGCTGGTAAATAGGTCGGACGCAACGAGCACGACGTTATAGCGCCTCAAAAGTTTCTGTTTCCCTTCGCAAGTGGGATAGCGGAACCCCCGGATTGGTCGTGCTCTCCGGGGGTTCTTTTCATTTGGAGCACGACATGACAATCAAATCACAGTTCGAATACGTTGCGCAGGCTCAGGCTGACGGAACGACCCTCCACACATTTGTTGGCACGTCCTACGAATGGGACTGGCCTGCCCTAAGTGCGTTTTGTTCTCAACACAGGATGAAGGGTAGCGCATGGTCATGTGGTGTCGATGAGCACGGCGCTTTTGAAGAGTGTGAGGTATACACGACCGATCCTGATGTCGCGATGCTGTTCAAGCTGACATGGGTAGGTGCGTAATGGTCAACCGTGCCGATCTTCGCCCCGGCATCCTTGAGACCCTATGGGATCAGTATTGCAAGGTGCTGAAATTCCAGAAGGTCAACAACAACATCACCGTCACGATGAGTTTAGATGAGTACCTGAGCCTATGGTCGAAAGCCCGTATTGCTACCATCGAAAAGAAGATAGCCAAGGGTGGCAAAGCACTCTTCCATTATTTCAACAGTGGTAGCTGTCGTCCTGTTTGCGGCTGGGTCACGCGCGAAGCACGAGTGATTGGCGGCACGATGACTGTCGCAGATGCCAGGATCATGAAAGCCGAGGACAGCTTGAAGATGTTCCGCTTTCAGACTGGCGATAAACACGAAGACGCTTCCAAGGCGAAAATCGGAAATGCCAAGCGGGGCGTCAAACAGACCGAGGAGCATATCAAGAAGCGGATAAAGGGTCAGTTTGGCGTAAAGCGCGGACCTATGTCGGAGGAAGCCAAGGCCAAGCTGCGCGCAACACGGGCAGCGAACATTGCCGCCAGGACAGCCGGTAACATACCCTGACACAGACGCCCGTTAAGCCCCGTCAGCAATGGCGGGGCTTCGCTGTACCCTGAAACGCGCTAAGGCCCTCTGCGGGCTGCGTAGGGCGACCGAGAAGCTATTCTGGCATGATACGCCCGACATCCAGAAGATCGAACCCGTCGCGGACGCCCTCGACGCGCACGCGCTTGCCGACCAGTCGCCTTGCTCGCCAAGCCAGAATGGGGCCTACGTCGAGCCGCCAGCGGCGGCCTCCGTCAACGCGGAGAACCAGTTGGCCGTGATTCTCGTTCAGCCAGCCCGTTTCAATGTGAAGTGTACCGAACGGCATATTTTCCTAACTGGCTTACGGCCCTTCAGTTCGTCTAATTTCGGAAAAAACGTCTATGACAAATTTTGTTGGATTTTTGTTGGATTTCACCTGCCACCAATCTGTCTCCACAAAGAGGAGTACGGCCGTTGGCTACAGATATTATCGTTACCGGGCGCTATAGTGCAGGTGTACCAACCTTTCATAACTATAATTTCACACAGAGTGGTGAACCAGCGAACTCGCCATCTTATGACACTACTGCTCCACAAAACCCTGCAACTGGTGATGTGAGCGTTAACGTAAATGTATCCATTGACAATCCTGCGAACCAAGCTAAGGCGATCGAAGCCGCCAACAATGTTGCCGATGCGGTGGCTAGGATCATTACGGCGGCCTCGAAGCTCCCTGCAGGAACTGTCATTCCGCTTCCTAACGGTAACAGCATTACCGCTGGAACGCTACTGTATGACCTTCAGCGAACGAAATTTGTAATTACTGACCGCCCTACAACCAATTCTGGCGTAGGTAGCGCCAATAGAGTGACGATGACGGACACGCTTCATTTCGCGTCGTTCGCAGAAGGTACCGGAATATCCGGTTATACTGCGCCGGGCTATAACGGTACCGGAGTTATTGGTATCATCATGCACGAAATGAGCCATATGACATCTCATGGCTACAATAACTATCTAGACTCAGTTCGGTACTTCAATCGAGAAAATGCCGAGCGGAAGCTTAAAAACGTACCGTTCTATGGATCAGAATATGGTAATGCGAATGAGATGTTCGCTCATTTGGGTAGCCTGTCGATGGCAGGAGCCTTGCAGCTCGATGTTTCGACCTACAAAGTCTTGATGGAGGGGGGAGTCTTTAAAGATCAATCGTATCGTGCTCCGGTGAACGTTTATAACGATCGCAAGGCTGAAAACGAGTAACGAACACGGAAGATCGCGTCCTTTTTACGATAGATCAAACTGAAACAGCTAAGCCCAATCCAGTTTGACACGGTTGTGGAAGCAGCTATCATCTTGCTTCCAAACGACAATGTAGTTGGGTTTTATGTTTCTTTTTGCCACAATCCTCGCCTCGTTCGTCGTCATGCCTGCAGATCGCGTCGAGGCGTGGATTGTCGCCGAGCAAGGAGAACCTGCCTATGCTTCTGTGTCTTGGGACCGGCTGCCCACTGAGGCGGAGGTAAAAGCGTTACTGCCGCAAGCGAAAACAGGAACGGGCTACGCGCATCTTCGGTGCGCGTTGATAGCACGAAACGGGCAGCTGACGCGTTGCAAAACAGATCACGGCGACGTTAATCTGAAGACGTCACTTGATCCAGATTACGAGCGAGCAGGCTTATTGGCTGTTAAGTATTTTAGAGTTGACCGCGAGTTAGCGAAGAAGTGGCAGGGCAGAAGCTATTCGATTGTTATAAACGTTGCTTTCACTAACGGTACTGGCGTACGTGTCTGGGGAAACTGTTATCCATTTTGCCAAGCCGGCTTGCCGAACGCACCTGTCCCGCCAAACCGCTAAGGTGCGAGCCGAACGGCTCTGATGTGTAGCTATGCCGGCGACAAGTTTGGTCGGTTTAGCTGTGGCGGATCGAACGTCCTAAAGCGACGACTGCGTTTAATACAACGCAAGTCACCGTTGCGTTGGAATGTGAACACTGCGCTCGATCGTCGTTTCGACCTTTGCCACCGGCTTGTGGGGTAAGACGTTTTGCACGCCCAACATGCCCAGAACGCCGAATAGTGCACCAGCGGCGGCGGTGAGCACCTTGTAACCAGTGCTCAGGCCTTTTGCGCTGCCCTGCATTTCGCTGCGCCAAACCTCCAGGTCACGCACCCGGCTTTCCAAGCTGTCCGCGCGGCGGCTCTGTGCGTCCAGCTTGTCGTTCATGCTTTTGAAGCCGTCATCGACCCGCTGATCCAAGCGGATGAGCAGGTCGCGCATGTCCTGGGGGATCATGTCAGCTTACCGTTTCGCCGTTGCTGGCGTCAGAAGGATAGGGTGGAAGGGTCGTGTCGCTTGAAGCGGGTTCAGTCACTGGGGCCGATGGATCGACCGGCGTAGTCCAATTTGCAACCTGAATGCCGAGGTTTGTCATTCCGTTGTAGATTGCTTCAAGCCCGATACCGAAGAACATATCGTCCTTGGGGCCGTTGTTGCGCAACTCGCTGACCTGCTCGTGGATCGAAATGAACTCGTCGCTGTCCACGATAGGTTGAAGCAGCGCAAAAAGTTCATGGCGCTTGAGTGCGATCTTGTACGCCTCGTTCTGATCGTAGGCGGCAAGCGCCTGCCGCATTTCTTGCGCCTGTTCCGAGGTGATGATATTTGTTTCAGACATGTGGGGGTTTCCCCTTCTTGTTGCCCACTATTTAGAGGTTGGTCACGTCTACCGTGGAAAATTTCGCATTTGTCTCGATGCGAATTTCGTTCGTACCACCGGCTGAAGACGAGAAAATGAGCGCCGCGCTTGCGCGAAAACTGTTGTCATTCAGCGATCGAATGGCAGCGCGATAAATTGTCACGCCAGCCGAACCCGTACCACCTGCACCGCCGCCTGCTGCGCTCTTGTGGAGATAGAAGCCGGGTTCGTTGATAACGACCGCAATCTTCTTGCCTGCGGGTTCGGTGAAGTCGGCTTCATTACCAGCAGTCATGTTGAAGACTAGGTTGGCGCGAAGAATACGCATCACAGGAACGCTCGTGTCGCCCATCAACGTGCCTGTGCTGTCATACCAGCGCGCGCCGATGCCACGGCTCAAAGCAGGATAGACCTTACCGAACGCATACCAATCGATCGTGTTTGGGACGATTGGCCCGAACGTGATCCTACAGGTCGTGGCGTCAATCATGACCACCCCCGCCAGATAGATCGAGGCATTGCCGGAGTTGCGTACCGCGATAACCGGGGTCTTGCCATCCGGGCAGTAGACATCAGCCGTGGCGGCTTCACCCGAACCCGCGCTGACCGTGCCCCTGCCGATAAGCTGTAGAGCGAACATAGTCTCATCCAGCGTAATCGCGCTGCCGTCTTCGGTACGGCACTGGAAACCCGCACGGGTGCCATTCGTCACAGGGTTGTAGGACGTATTGCCCGCACCGACACCGTACATGACGGAACAGGGAGGGCCGCCAGTCCAACTCATCGTATTGCCTGAAAAGCTGAACTGTTTGGGATGGTTCTGAGACGTGCTGCTGTAAGGAACGATCGCAGCAAAAGGCACACCGGCGGCGAACCGCGCATCCGTCAGGCTACCGGCGTTCTCATTAAGCGTAACGGTATCGAAGACGCGGTTGACGGTATCAACCTGCGTGTCGAGGATCAGCCCGCCGTTGTCGGGGTTCCACTGTCGGATACCGTAGCCCATCAGTAGATACCGCTTTGGAAGACGAGAACGCCGTTGGCATTGTAAGTCTTTATACCGGTGTTCGTGTATTCCGTTCGGACACCTGAGCTTGCCGACTTCACGTTGAGGTTGCCCGCAAATGTGACGTCGCCAACGATGTCCACACCCGCGCCGCCATTGCTATCGGAGCGAACCGTAATCTGCGCGCGGTTGTTGCCCGCCACCGCAACGGCCTGCCAGTAGGAGGACGAACGGCCATTCAGGGTAGTGATCGAACCTTCTGCCGTGCTGACGCGCGAACCCAGTCCGTTTAGTGAAGTCTCAACCGTTGATGTTCGCGAAGCGACTGCCGACACCGCGTTAGCACGGGCTGTTTCTTCCGCTGCGATCCTCGCAATTGCGCCACTGGGGCCATTCAGGTCATTATTGACCTTCTGCGCGAGGATTTCACCGGCCGTGGCGGCTCGCATAACAACGCGGTGCCAGACGCCACGGAAGAAGCCGAAGTTCGTGCCACCCTGAAAACCTGACCAACCTGACATGAGGTAGAGGTTCGCGTTGCCGGTGTTGGCACCGTTGTAGAACAACCAAGTGAACTGGCGGTTCGCAGTTCCGATATCGCCAACACGGCCTGCCGTATCAGCGTTCGTCGCAAAGCCGAAGTTGAACGCATAGCCGTTGTTGAAGTTACAGTGGACGCCAGAACCACTCCAGTTGCCGTCCTCACCCGTGATGTCGACCTCAAAGGCATACCAACCCGGTGCGACATTGAAAATGGGTTGGGTGATGCCATTGTTGATGCCATTGCGATCAATCTGGAGAGGGGCGGGAGCACCATAGCGGCTGTCGCGGGGACTTGCGCCAAGGAAGGCTCCGTTGTCCTGTGACCAGCCGTTCCAGTAGGGGGGGATGCCACCTGCACCGCGACCAACCCAACCCGGCGAGTTGAAGATGCCGTTGCGAAGCATGTTGCTCGCTTCAGTGCTGACCTGCGCTTCAACTACGGTGGTGCGTCCCGCGACACTGCTTACCGCACTTGCGCGGGTTGTCTCTTCGACAGCAATGCGAGCCTTCAATGCTGAGTTACCGTCCGTGCCGCTGTTGACCGTGCTTTCCAGATTTGTCGCACGGGTTGCCAGCGCGCTATCGGCAGTTGCGCGAACACCTTCCTCTGCTGTGATGCGAGCATTCGCTGATCGCACGGCACCCAGCATGGCGTTGAACGGCGTCTCGGTGCCATCAACCAGTTCGACCATCGGACGACCAAAGGCCTGATATGCGCCGTTCGTTGCGTAAAATTGGTATGCCCGGTGGATGGGCTGGTATCCCGCCGGGTGGAAGCAATAATTCCAACCTCCTGCGACCCGCTCGCCCGTGAGTATGTCATAGATACCCGCACCATCGTGCGTCATGTCCACGCTGTTGCGCGGGAAGATGAAGCCGGTGAACAAGTACCATTTGCCCGGTGTAACGGAGCCATAGGCAAAATAGGGATTGTCTGCGCCGGTCGTCGTGTTGAGGTGGCAGACGTTGCCCGTCCCCCAGTAACTGGATCGTGCCCCAACTGGGTCCAGCGCCGCGATCGGCACGGAGAAGCGGTATGTTTTATCGGGGTCGAGCGGCGCGATCGGGCCGCTGTTCCATCCACCAGCATTTTGACCGCTGCCGTCTGCCTGACAGAGCCATGCGTCGCCGCTGGAGCCATCTGGCATTGCGAGGCCGCCGAAGTTGGAGCCGTGAGGAAACTGAACAATCTCGTTTCGCTGACCGCCGTTCAGCGCCCACGGGATCGCTGCGCCCTTCTTCCACCAGCCCACGTCCGCAAGGTTCTTGCGGTTGTTCTTGACCATCGTTTGAAGGCCTGACGCGGTTGCTCCGGTCATCTGACTTTCAAGCGTCGTAGAGCGGGTAGCCAGCGCGCTGTCTGCTGTAGCGCGAGCGCCTGCTTCCTCCGTAACCTTGGAGATCGCCTCTTCGGCGACCGTTACGTCTCGGATGCTTAGGCTGTGAAGGCGAACCTCCATGTCCGGCGTTGAAGCTGCATCGCCATCGTTCTGCATCCATGGTCGAACGGCTACCGTCTCAGGCGGCAAGGAGATCGTTTGGTCGAAGCGATTATAGCCAGCGGTGTACCTGTTCGCGGCACGAACACCGATCCATGTCACCGAGCCGTCTGCACGTCGGATCATGACGCCTGCGGCGCTGTTCGTCGGTGAAAACTGGCCAGAGGCGTACCCGCTAACCCTGAGTTTGCGACCGCCCCAAGCACCTGATATCCATTCAAGTCCCTCGAAGCAGTCGCGCACTCCTCGGATGAGCAGCACATATTGACCGCTCGGCGGTACGGGCTGGTTGTAGTCGACTGGTTTGAAAGCACTCGCCCCACCAGTCCAATCACCGGGGTTGCCGTCCTCGAATGTCCCCTTGCGGATGAGGTCACCCGATGCGAACCCTTCCGTCCTCTTGGCCCGGCTTTCGAGGGTTGTCGCGCGCAAAGCGAGTGTGCTGTCGGCGGTGGATCGCGTTGTCTCTTCGGTCGCGATACGCGACTTCAACGCCGCGTTACCATCCGTACCGCTGTTGACCGTACTCTCGAGCGTGGTTGCGCGTGCAGCCAAGGCGCTGTCTGCGTTGGCACGGGCAGTTTCTTCCGTACCGATGCGAGCGTTCGTTTGCACGAACGTCTGCTTGCCTGATCCGGGGCTATAAGGGTTCCACTCAGTCTGCCCTTCTTTCGCCGCACCAACATAGGGATGGAAGAACCACGCGACCGGATTGCTCACCCCATTGTCATAAACGCGCCATGCGAAACGGGCGGAAACAGCGGTTGCGGGAACCTTGAAGGCTTTGACGCCGGTAATGTCCCACCCGTTTAGATCGGGACCACCAGCATTGATGCGCGCACCATAGATTTCACCGGCGTACGCAACTTCCGCCCCATTCAAGTCGTAGAAGAAGAGGGTCGTCCAAGATTTTGCACGATGCGAGGAAGTATAGGCGTAAAATTGTATCCATGACGCTGGAACGACTGCGAAGGCGTCGGAAATAACCTGTGTGTAAGATCCAACCGGCGGTGTGTTCGTACTGAACAGTCGCAGGACCGTTTCGCCGCGAGGGTTCCAATAGTCGCCGGTTTGCGTTTCAAGAGGATTGAGGCCAGCGCCATTGTGTGGAACCGCCCAGCCGGTCGTGGTTGTGAACTCGGTATTGCCCAGCAGATTGCCAGCGCCTCGCGATGCCACTTCCAACTTCGTCGTCCTGGTGGCAACTGCACTATCTGCGTTAGCCCTCGCAGTTTCTTCCACCGCGATACGTGCCTTGAGCGCGCTGTTGCCATCTGTCGTGCTGTTGACGGTCGTTTCGAGGTTGGTAGCGCGGTTCGCTAGTGCCGTGTCCTTGTTGGTCAGCGACGTGAAGTTCTCACTGATCGTAGTTGTGTGGCCATTTACGGTAGTCGTGAGGTTGGTTACGGTGGTTGTAATCGCACCTTCCGTACCCTTGGCACGGGTAACTTCCGCCGCCAGATCGTCATTGGCTTTCTTCGCGTCGGCCTTTGCAACCGAAATATCCGTGTTAAGCGTCGCCTTCTCAGCCGTGAGTTCATTACGCGAAGTCGCAAGGTTGTTGTTGATCGTGGTATTGATGCCTGGGATGGTGGTGGAAATTAGAGTATCCAGGGATACCCATCTTTGAGACAACGTCCGCAACCGGAATAGAACCGACGCTTGAACCCACTGGCGCACCATAGGTGGCATTCATGCGCTGACCGACTTGTATCCAGTCAATTTCCCAAGTCTCGTTTGGACCAGTGCTGAGATCGAAGCGCAAGCGGTTCAGGGTTCCGTCAACGTAATCGGTGCCACCCAGCGCGAGATTGCTCATGTCCCATTCCACGACGGTCCAGACGTTTCGCGTGTTGGGATTGGTGGGCAGGCGAAGCGTGTATTGCTCGCTGTCGCTGTGGTTCTGGTTTCCGTAGTAGACCTGTCCCTGCCACGTCATCGCTGCCGACGTTGGGCGCATACGGATGCGGATTATGGATGCGGAGCGACCCGGCATGTTGACCGGCACGGACAGAATGGGATCGAGCGACGTGGTTTCCATTTTCAGGATGCCGTTGGCGACCGAAAGCGTCGCACCGGACGCGGTAAAACCCTGCGTGGTGTTGTTGCTGAAATCGTAGGTGGCTGTCGCGCTGTAACCCGCGCTGGCGTTCATCACCTCGTCGCTGCCGATCGTCTGGTTCGTGCTGCCGATGAGGTTTGTACCGACCTTCGCACCAACAGTCGCACCCGCCTGAATGCCGCCCAGCTTGCTACCTTCGGATGAGTTAATATCACCGAGGCCGGTGGGCGTTTCCTTCACGTCGTCGTAGTTGATCGCAACGGCGGCAGTCGCCACGCTGGCGTTGACCCAGGGCGAATAGACGGCACTGGTCATGCGGAAGCGCGCTTGCACTTCAACGGTGATGCCCGGTGCGTTCGAGGTGAACGTGAACGTGCCTACCTTGGGGTCGAAGAGCGCAGCTTGCTCGCTCCAACCCTCAGTGCCTTGCGGACGGCTGCGAATTTGGATGCCCTGAACACGACCGCTCAATTCCGGCGTCCAGGCGACATGGACTTCCGACACGTTGATGCCGTTGGCACCGCTGTAGCTGTCGCTGGCCAGGGTCAGGTTGGCAGGCGTAAGGGTCTTGCTGGCGTCATGACCCTGCGGCCTGATCGACGCCGGCAGGGGCTTCTCTTCCCGATCCCACGCATAGATCGCAGGGTCTTCCTCGCGTAGCGTCATCTGGAAGAACATGTCGTGGCTTTCGGCCTGCTCGATCACGCGGAACAGTTTGTTGTTCCAGCCTTCGGCGGGCAGCGACAGCGTGATGACGGAGCCGACTTCCACGGCGAATGCCTTGGGGCCGAACGTTGCGCTGAACATGCCGGGGGTCAGGTATTCGCGAAGCAGGAATTGCTTGGCGATGCGCTGACAGGTTTCGGCGCGACTTACTGCGCCAAGGTCCAGTGACAACGTGCGGGGGATGCCGTCAGCAAGCGGCTCCTGCTCAATGGGGTCGCCCCAATCGGTGAGCTGGTAGAGTTCCAATGGATTGGCAAAGCGGCCACGAACAATGTTGAAACGCTCGCGCGACGGGGGCGCTGGGTTCCAGATATAGGGGCTGGCACCATTCGAGGGCGCAACGAGGTCGTCAGCCGTGAACTCAATCTTGGGACCGGCGGTGTCGTCATAGCCACCAACGAGGCAGTAGACGCCGCCACGGTCGGTCATCTTGCACGAACCCATCGTGGCCGTGATGCCATTGATGATCGTCTCGTGGCTGTCCATGGTCGAAAAGATGCCGTCCACGGTGTAGCGTTGGACGGTGGAGCCGCCTTGCATCGCGACGCGCTCTTCGCAGAGGTTGGCGTAGGTGCGGAAATTATCGAAGTCGATGCGGTGCGCAGGGATGCCCATGCCCCACACCAGTTTGCCGTTGATGCGCCAGCCGATCAGGTACGTGAGCAGCGCGAGTGCCGGATTGCGACCGATCTCAACGGATCCGTCGCGGAATGCCCATGTGTCCTGGTTGTTGATGCGGTGAGCGCCGGAGCCGCCGCGCGTGCTGTCGCGGCGAGGGTCATAGAGCGGGCAACCATCAACGATCGTCGTCAGGCGTTGCGGAATGCCGCTTTCCCATACGTCTGGGTCCAGCTTCCAGAACGGGACGTAATAGGCGCAGCCGGTGAAGGTGCTGGCGCTGTTCCAGTAGCGACCCGTGCCAACGGGAATGGCGTTGCCGGGCCTGCCTTCCAAGACGTACCGGAATGGATTGGCAGGAGCGAAACCGCCATGCTTGGCGACGAGCGCGCCGTTCGACCAAACGAGGTCTTCTTCGACGTAAAATTCTTTGACCGCGCTGACGCGGTGCGAAGCCAGCGCAATGACCTGGGCGTAACCGTCGATCTTGCTTTTCGGGAAGTCGAGGTCGCCTTCGAAGAAGCGAACGTCCTGACCGCCTGCGGTCGTACCGAACACGATCTTGCGCGCGGCGGTCGGCACCACACTGGTGTTGAGGCGGTCGGCCAGCGACTGCGACATGCTGGGCGGCTTGGCGAACATGCTCGCTGCGGCGGTCAGCGCCATGGTCAGGCCCATTCCGATCAGCGCAGACGAGATCGTCGCTGCTGCGACCGTGACACCCAGTGAACCCGCGACACTGGCTAGGACTGCTGCGATCTGCGGCGCAAAGACGATGACCGCGACGGCGACCGCGATGACCAGGACGGTTTTAACGACCTTACCCATTAGCGAACCTCCTCGATCGAGGGGGCGGCCACGAAGGGCAGGGAGAATGCTTTCGTGCAGTCGACCGTGGGAACCGCGACAAGCCCGTTCTGGCCGTGCTCTTCGCCGACGAACCAGCTATGCAGGCCGACGCAAACGCCGAGCGTGTTGCGGTCCTTCATCACGATATCGCCGCGCTGGGCGAACACCGGATGCTTGGGCTGACCTAGCCAGGCCGTGACCGTCTTGAGAAGCGTACCCTCGCCGTGTTCTCGCAGCGCAAGCGCAGAACCCGTCCTGCTATCGTAGGTGCCACGGAAGGCCTCGCCGGGATCGGTCCCGGTCATTGCCTTAATCGCTTCTGCGGCGAAGAGAGCGCAGTCGTTGGAACCCCATTTGAAGGGTTCTTCCCGCTTGCGGTCCAGATATACAGCTAGGCGCTCTTCCCAGTCGGGGGCGCGAACAAGTTCGGATGGCTTTTCCATCCAATACTTAGCATCGTAAGGACCGGCAGGTTAGGGAGAGACGATTTGGCCGTTTCAAAGCGTAAGATCGAAAAATGTCTCGCGACGATCGAAGCGATTGTTTCGAACGACAGCGTTGATCAGTACGTCGTGGGATTTACCCGAAAATCCGCGATTACTAAGGGGGACGATTACCGTCGCGAAGGTTTTGAGCACCTTGTCATTCTGGAAGACAAGATGGATCGGGTAACTGGCTTGCAACTCGAGACGGCGCTTCAACAGCTTACGATGCTCGGAGAAGACGGCGCGGTTCTCACCCAAAAGTATCATCATGAGAAGGCTGGCAAGCGTACTCAGTTTCGTAGTTCAGGGGCGTCGACGGCGGACGAGAGCATGAAGGAATGTTCCGTCTATGTCGCTTGGTGGTGCAAACCCTGAGCAATGCCGGATGTAGCGCCATACTGAATGTTTCTTGACGCTGGATATCGAGTAGGACCGCTGATACACGGTTTCATGCTCGACAATCTTCGCACTTCCTATGCTACGACCATGCGGACCTCGTTAGTGGCCATTGCCTTGTCGGGGTGCGGCAAGGTTCCGTTTACCGACGAGAGCTTTGGTGCAATAGCGGCTTGCGAAGAAAAATTGACTAAAGGCCTAGTGTCGCCGTCAAGCTACAAGCGGATTTCTGCAACTTACAATACCACGGACTTTTCGTTCGAAGATTACTGGGAAAAACAAGGAGGCGATGCTTGCCGACCTTATACCGATGGAGAATGTGAGGACACAACTAAATTGCTTCGCGCAATGAGTGCGAAGAATTGGCTTCTGTCGAAAAATGATATCAAAGCAGGCAAAGATACAATCCAAATTTTTGATCAGAACATGTACAAGCCGTTTCCTAAATCTACAACGAAACAGAAATTGCGGGCTGACCGCGAATATCTCGAATGGTCATATAATTTGGGATATGGCAAGGGCAAGCCGGAGAAGCATCCTGCTGCCATCGTGTCCATAAAGTATGACGCCGTGAACAGCTTTAACGCACCCCTTCGTTCAACCCAGATATGCCGCTTCCCTCCGACGCGCGATGAAAAGTATTCAACCTACGATATATATTGACGCCTTGCACTAGCGTAGCTGGTTCCAAGGCATGTTCTGCTGCGCCATAATGCGCTCACCCATCAAGTCCCAGCCGGTGGCTTTGGGCTTGGAAGGCGCGGGACTGCCGTTGGCGCAGGCTGCGGTATAATCCTGCGAGGTATCGGCGGGATCGAACCGCTTCTGGTCCATGTAGTTGGAGCCGGTGGCGTTGCTGATAAGTCCGGCGTGGCCCTCAATGGCCAGCACGAATTGATGTGACTGCCCATCATTGCTGACCTTTACGGTATCCATCGTCCCGCTGCGGACACGACGGAAGACCCAGGTCGGTGGTGTGCCGGGCATTGGCGCTGCGATCATGAGGGCGCGCCACAGGGTAGCAGTGCGACCCTGATACTCATCGGGATGAACCGACGCTGCTGAGATAGCCGTGCTGGGGCTGCTAGGGATAGCCAGTGCGATTTCCAGCGGATCGCTGCCCGACATGGAGAACGAGTTATCGCCGATGCTGATAACGACACCATGAACCAGCGGCTCAAACTTCTTGCCGTTCAGGACGCTATCCGTGCTGCCCTGCACCTCCAGCGAATGCGATCCGGTCCAGATATTGATGGTTTCGCTTTTGAAATCCAGCGATGCCATAAGGGCCGTGGTGATGCCTGCCGCTTCAAGCGCCGCGAGGATTTCCGTGTGCGCAGCGTAGCCCTTACCGGCAACCTGATCGAACGGCAGGGCGTCCGCGTTACCGTCCCAGTCCTTCATGTTCACCCAAGCGTTGCCGCTCGACTGCCAGACATTCAGGTGCTTGGTCAGTAGGCCGGGCTTTTCGCTCGGCACGTTCAACGCGTTCTGCCAGTATTCCTTCAGCTTGGCCTCGGAGAACGACACGCCCACGTTGGGGTTGGCCTTCTTCCACACCTCGAAATCCCGCCAGTCGTCCTCTGGATCGATCGTATAGATGGCGCTGAAACGACGAGGATCGGTTGTCTCGCCGAATAGGATTTGCTCGCATTGCGCTTGCAGGAGGCGGCAATCGCCGGCCTCGTTAAAACCTGCGGTGGTAATGGTCAGCAACAGGGGCTGGCGACGAGCGCCCATACCTGTCCGCATCGTCTCGCGCTGGCGGCCGAAGTTCTCGTTCTCGTGCGCTTCGTCCAGGATGGCGAGGTGCGGGTTCGATCCGTCGGGCGGATCACCGATCATGGGTTCGAGGAAGGAGCCGTCGCGCAACTCGATGCGCTTCTTGCGGATCGTCACGCCCCAATGGGTCGCAAAGCCCGGTGCCTTGGTGGCCATTTCCCGGCAGGGGTCGAAGCAGTATGCGGCCTGCTTGAGACTGCCCGCACCGATGTAAACCTGAGCACGTGGCTCATAGTCCGCGACCAGCATGTACTTGGCGATGACCGCCGCGAACGTGCTCTTGCCGTTTTTGCGGGGGACGAAGATAAAGGCTTCGGTGTGTTTGCGCAGCCCATGCGCGTCCACGAGGCCGAAGATCGCGGCCAGGATGAACACCTGCCACGCCTCCAACCGGAGGGTCAGTTTTTTAGAGGCTAAAGTTCCGTCGAGGTATGGGAAGCACTGCGCGAACAGGCAGACGCGCTCCACCTTCGCCGCGTCGAACGTCCATTCGTCGCTTTCGACGTCTGTGAGGAAGCGTTCGCAAGCGGCCTTGATCTGCCAACATGCGGGGATCGCGAGTTCGGGAACGGCGGGGCGCGCTACCTGACGTGCGTATTGGATCGCCACATCGGCGAAATGTCCCTTGCCCTTGCGTACGGTCAGGCGTCGGGGAGAGCGGCCCAGGGATTGGCGTCTGGGGAGAGGGCGTTGGCCGTGGTGCCGGTGGTGGTGCGCGCTGCAAGGCCACTGATCCCCAGTAGCTCAGCCAGTTTGCGCTTCTCGCTTAGGAATGCCGCGCGAGGTACGTCGCCGTTAGCGAATGTGGCGCGACAGACAGCTTCAATGGAGCAGTAGGTGGCGAATGTGGTGGAGTGGCTGACGTTGATGCCGTTGGCGACAACGTGTTCGATCTCTTCAAACCACACGTCTCTGGCCGCTGCCGTGAGGTAATCGGGCATCACGGGCTTACTGGACGGGCCAGTATCGTGCGGTTGCTTGGGCTTGGGTCCTCGTTTCACCAACTACTTAGCGGCGGTCGACAGACCTTGACCAGCGCATAGGACTGTCGGATGTAACGGTGATTGGTAGGCCGACGGAGACCTTGATGCCGGGCGAAGATAACAGCGGACTTCAAGAGATCCACAAAATCTTTCTGGACGTTGATAAGCGTGCGGAACGCTCTACCGGGGAAATCCTGGACGCTACGTTTGTAGACTCCGCCCCATTATTTGATGTTCTCTCGACCAGAAACAATCAGGTTGTATACGGCCGTAGAGGCACCGGGAAGACGCACGCATTACGGTACCTACAGAAGCAACTCGCAAAGAGTAGTGCCGTTTCGCTGTACATCGATATGCGAAATGTGGGTTCGAATGGTTCCATTTACGGTGATACAAGTCGCTCAGTTCCCGACAGGGCGGGAATATTAGTTCGCGACGTCCTCACAGCTTTACTCGACGAATTTTATGCGATCTCGGTGGAGGCGCTTGACACCTCTCGGGAGCCAGCTCGAATTGCTTCGTGCTTAGACGATTTTGGTACTGCAATTTCGGAGGTGCGAATATCCGGACCCGTAGAAGAGGAAACGTCTGACACAAGTGTAAGCAAGAAGGCTGGTGAAGCGGAATTGTCTGCCAAGATTTGGCCAATTCCCGGTTTTGATGCCAAAGCAAAGGTATCAAAAGCCTCAGACACAACAGATGCTCGAAAGTTCAAGCGTAGTGGGATTGAGAAGTTCCATATAAACTTCGGAAAAACTGCGTCCGCTTTATCGGCATTAATTTCTGCATTGGGCGTAGAGCGAGTCTGGCTTCTGGTAGACGAATGGAGCGAAGTTCCTATCGATCTGCAACCATACCTTGCAGATTTGATACGGCGGACTCTCCTGCCCGAAAGACTGTTGACGGTTAAGATAGCCGCGATTGAGCATCGATCTCAATTTATCATTCGTGGCGAACGAGGGAGTTACGTTGGGGTCGAGTTAGGGGCTGATATTGCGGCCGATCTCAACCTTGATGACTTTCTCGTTTTCGAAAATAGTGCTGGTCGCTCCGTTGAGTTCTTCAAAACGCTACTTTTCAAGCATCTGAAGGCCTCTGACACTGCACCAAATGATATCGCGAATGGCGACGAGCTAATATCTCGTTTGTTCAGTCAGTCCCCGGTGTTCGAGGAATTTGTTCGCGCGGTGGAGGGGGTGCCACGAGATGCCCTAAATCTAGTGACGAAAATGGTTACTAGAGCATGGGGGCGGAAGATAACTGTCCAAGACGTTCGTGGAGCAGCACAGGACTGGTATATACAGGACAAAGCGCGAGACATCCGTGATAATCACACGCTCGGTAGCTTGTTGGAGCATATAATCACCGAGGTGATAGGAAAGCGGAAAGCTCGTGGGTTTTTGTTTGCGGCTAATACCCGCAATGAGTTGATAGACACTCTGTTTGATGCTCGGGTGCTGCATATCTTGAAACGTGGCACTTCGTCACATGACGAACCGGGCGTAAGATACGACGTCTATAAGATTGATTACGGGTGCTATGTAGAATTGATCAATACCAGTAAGGCTCCAGGCGGCCTTTATCAGGAGGATGAAGATAGCGAGTTCGTGGAGGTTCCAAAGGACGACCATCGATCAATCCGTAGGGCGATTTTGCGGCTGGATTGATGCTTAGGTATTTTAATTCATGCTCGCGTCTTTTTGAGGGGGTGGCTGTTGCACCGAGGGCCCATTCCTCAGATTTTGACAGCCCCTCCCTCTGCTGCTCGCCTAGGGTGTCAAAGACGCTCACACAGGGGCGAAGCGGTGAGGGGACGTGCCTGGGTAGCGTTCTGGGGCCGGTGATCGTGCTGACGATCGTAGGGGGGGGGCTTGTTGCTCGCGATCCTACTTGCCAGGGCTGCTGGCCAAGCCTGCAATAATTGCTGCCGGCGAAATCGCGGGTGGACTATCTTCCTTGACCATGCCGTCGGCGACAGGTCGGAACAGTACCGCCAACATGATAGCACGATCGGCATCGGTGGCCTTACCCTCCTTCGTCAAACTCAGGTACGTCTCGGTCAATGCCGACCGACCTTTTGCGTCTATAGCTAAGTGGTGTTCCATCGAGTATAAGCGGACGAGTAGCTTCATAGACCAGATATACATCGTCAAAAATATAAGGGTCGCTGCAGAAGACGTGAGAAGCTGATACTTGAATACCTCACTAAGACGTTTGATTGTAGTAGGCGTGGCCTGCGGAATTTCAGCCGCAATATCGCCAAAGAGCCATCCACTGTAAACAAACGCTGCAACCGACACTGCGATACATGCTACAAGGCCGCCAATGCCTATTCCTATCATCCAAAATCTACGAACCCGAAGTTGCGCTCCGTGTTGCAATGCGCGGTCGTTCCACAATGCTACTGGTGCCTGTAACTGATTTTGCTCTTGGAATGTTCTTATCCAATTATCTATACGTTCATCGGCTTCTTTCGCAACGTCATCAACTTTATTCAGCGATGAACTGGCAGAAGCACTGACCATGCTATCGATATCGGATAGCTTATTTTTCATATTTGTTTCGTAAGTGGCCAGTTGAGACATTGCGCTCGCCGACGACGACCGCTCCCTTGCTTCCATATCGGCTATAGATTCCGCAACGAATTGCAGATTAATTTGAAGATTATCGAGTCTATGACTTGCTTCAGAAAGTTTGGCTTCATATCCGCGCTGTTTTTCATTGGCTTTATCGTAACTCGCGGTGCTTGAACCGTTCAATTGCTGTTGAAGGGCACGTTCAAACATTAGTGTTGGGATCGACTGTTGTGGAGAAGTCCAGTCAATGCGACCAGCGCTCACTCCAGCCGCAACTGCGGCCGCTCCCCATCCTTCAAGAGATACCTTATCCTTCACCCATTTCAGGGCATTGAATACCGGCGAATTAGCAGCAACTAATTCAGGTAAACCTGGACGCTCAACAACGTCATCTGATTGCGCCTCGTAAGAATGCTGAAGTGCATCTATTAGCTGTTCCCATGCGTAGAACGGCATCGAGATAGGATGCTGATGCGGGAGGTTTGGTCCAAGGAACTCAGCTTTCCAGGCATCACGTTGTTTTTGGCACCAAATTATAGCTTGTGATAATTCGGAAAATTCCACCGTCCCGCCACGATCGAACTCTAAGTTGATTACAACCAAAGCCATTGGATGTGCCTCACAATCACACGTTTCAGATCAAGCATACGATAGGTCTACGTAAGTCGGAATTAGATTTTTTTCACAACGAGTTACAAGCTGGATGGCCGAGGAGGTATACGTTCAGTAGCCTCTTCGCAGTTTTTGCATATCGTCGCGGGTCTTAGCGACGTGGCAGGCCTTGCACAGCGATTGCGTGTTGTCCCATTCGTCCGGCCCGCCCAGCAGCTTGGGTGTGATGTGATCGACCTCAACCGCTGGCGTGACCAGCCCCTTGGCGCGGCAGTGACGGCATAGAGGTTCGGCATCGAGGCGACGATTGCGCAGCTTGCGCCATTCGTTACCGTATGCACCAACGAGATTGACGGTCTTGGGCTTAACGGCTGGGGCGATGGAAAAGCGGGGTGTTCGTTTGGGCATCACCCACCCAGTCGTGGATCGATCGCACCGTCCGTCAGCTTGAACAGCATCGCGGATTTCAGGCCGTACATCTCCGCGAGCTGTAGAAGGGTTCTTGCTCGTAACGCTCTACGAAGCAGGCGCGTATGTTTTTCATGATGCGCGACAGTGCGCTTGCCCTTTGCTGGGTGCATGAATGCGACGCCGCTTGCCATTACCGCAGCATGGGCGGCTTCGAAGTCAGCGCGGAGGGTTTCAATCGTGACCCCGTTCAAGCGTCACCCCTCATCATCGCTTCAATCTGTGCGGTCTTCTTCGCCAAAACGGCTTCCCATTCCGCGACCTGCATAACTCGCTGGATCGTGCGGTACGTAACACCAACACGAAGAGCGATTGGTGAAATGCGAACGCCAGCGGCAGTGAGGGTCGCTACCGTGTGAAGCAGTTGTGGTGTGATTTCGGTGTAGTGGGTTTTGGCCATAGGGCGGTCCTCTCGTCTAATAGTGATATTTATCGACGTCACGGAGGGCCGTTTTGACTGCCTTCCAGAAGAGCGACGAACCGTTGAAGTCTTTGGTCGCTACTCTGGTGTATTGGACGCAGATGATTGGAACAGGGCGCAACGAGGCGCACTGCTAGATCGGAAAGCAACTACAATGGCTCGTTTCAATCCCGCGCTTCTCGTTCCCGCAGGCCAGATCGAAGGCTTCAGCAAGCAGGGCGCAGCGCGCACCGTTAAGCAAGTGGCGTTGGACAACATTGCGCGCATGAAGGAGCAGTTCGCAGCAGGGGATGCCGCAGAGGGCAAGGTCAACTTCAAGCTGGCAGCGGATCGCGTGGCGTTCACCATTCGCATCAGCAACACGGCGCTGGTGTTGGAACGCACGAAGGTCCAGGACACCGAAGTGGACGTAAAGGAAATGAGCGTTCCCAAAGCCAACTTCACCGATGCGCTCGACTACTATGCGGATCGTATCCGGGCAGGCGAGTATGATGCGCAGCTTGAGGCGCTGTCCGTGAAGAAGGCGACCCGTACGGATAAGATGCGCTCGACCCGCGCCGCAAGGAAGGTCCAGCAACCTGCTTAACGTCGCGTCGTTTTCCAAAGGCCTCGCTACGGCGGGGCCTTTTTGTTGACTTCATCGCAATACCAAGGATTTAGCTAAGCCGTCATTCAAACCAGAGCGCAGGGGCAATCGGGTTGAATGCTCATCAGTCCGATGGGGCTGTATGGCGAACAGAGGGGGCGCTAGTGACGGTTAGGTATCAAAACGGCGACATTACGATTGATAACAATTTCGCGCGGTTTGGCGCGAAGTCGTTCGCGATCAATAAGATCAACAGTGTGGAGGTAAGATCGGAAACCGTCCCAGGATCGAAAGCCTATCGCGCGCTCTGGGCATTGGCAGCGGTTTTCGTGATCCTCACGATATCGAACATCGTTCAGGGAGAAGCGGCAACTGGCTCCTTTGTTGCTGCCGCAGTCTTGGGCCTTCTTGGTTTCTTTATGTGGGAAAAGCGGCACGATGTGACGACCCACAGATTATTTTTGGTGACGTCCAGCGCGGAAGCACAGGCCTTCGTTACTCACGATTGGAACGATATCACGGAGTTGCGGACTGCAATCGAGGACGCGATGGTTCAAACGATCTGAGTTCGGCAGTACCTGATATGGCGAAGCCCCGGTCATGCCGGGGCTTCGTTTCTTTAGGCTCTAATAAAACGCAAATGCCGGCTTTCGGTGGCATACTCGCTCAGGGTCTTTCTGGCCGTCCAATGGATATCGCGCTCGACGCGCAAGCCACCCGGCCCCCTGACTTCCCAAACCTCGTCCAGGCTGATGTAGCCCAGTTCCGGTGTACCAAAGCCCAGATCGGCGAGGCCAAACGCCAGCCCATGGCGGTCAATTTCGGTCAGCAACCAAGTCCCGGACGTCCAAGGAAGAAAGAGCTTACAGGCAGGAGGGAAGTCGCGTTCAGCGCGCGTCCCTTTGAGCGGTTCCTGCTCCTTGCCGTTGGCGATCAGTTGGTCGAGGGCTTCCCTCCCTAGCAGCTTTACGAGGTCCATCAGCGGCCTCCCAGCTTGTAGATGGGTCGATCGCCGGTCCAGTCGATGTTGCTCGCGATCCAGTCGGGCACGAACTCCCAATCAAATGGACCGTCGAAGTCGTCTTTGACCTTTGCCCATTCCGCATCGATCAGGTCCACCCAGCGCAGCACCAAACAGCGTAGTTCGGCAGTCCCCAAGTTGTCCCGGATGCGCTGCGCCTTCTTGCGCAAGCCTTTCTCGCCTGCTCCGCCGTTGAGAATTTCTAGTACAGCTTCCCATACGCAGGCGGCCGTTTCTAGGCTTCCTACTGTGTAACGTTGTTCCATGTGGCGCTCCTTTGTTTGGCCACCAGAACATCAAGCGCCTTCTGAATATTAGGGCAAGCGGAGATGTAGAAGAATTTAAGAGCGACGAATTGCATCTCCTTCTGGTCGCAAGTCTGGTGGCAGACGCCAGAGTGGTGTTATCGAAAACGGAGACACCAAATGCTTAAATCGGTCGACCTCGCAGCTTTCGCCAACTACGCGCTTAACACGTTCGATTGCTCGGAAGATTTCGAGCACGATGCTTTTGCGGTAACGTTCGAAGGCGTTCGCATCTACGTCGAGCGCAAGCGCAGCCACTTTGTCTGCCACGTCGGCAACGCCAAGCATCAGTTGCCCCGCTGATGCGCCCGCTTCGCCAACTTAGCCCAGAGCTGTTGCGCTTCTTCAAAGAGCGCAAAGATAGCTGGAACGACAAACCCGCGCCGATCGCACTCCATCTAAAATTTAGACGGGAACGGGTTCGGGGCACGGAATAGCTCTGGGACGCTCAGAGACGCCCGATACGACGTGACGAAGCCCGCGTGGTATGCGCGGGCTTCGTCTTCTGTCGTCGCCCTTAGAGGACTTCTTTGACGTACTCGTACTTGTCGTCCGGTCGGTCAGGGTGCCAATCGATCTCTCCATCCGGTCCCACGTAAACGACTTTCGTGGCAGCCGTCGGCGTTACCTCGACACACTGGCCATCCTTATCGAACCGCAGATAAAGACCGTTTCGGACCAGAATGTTGATGAACCCGGTTTCATCGCCGTCCATTCGCTCGATCAGGTTCTTTAGGCTCTGATTGATGCGGACGCGGGCGGCATAGCGCGTTTCGGGATCGTCGTGGGTCAGGTCCGCCTTGGCGGCATTGAGAAACGCAATGCTCTCGCTCGGAGAAGCCGCTCCTTGAGCAATTTCCAACTCGCGCCGTAGCCGTTCGCGAACTTCGTTGTCCGCCTCGATCTGCTGCTCAAGCTCGCTGGCTTTCTGCGCCAGCGCCTTGCTGAACACCTCCATCATGTTGGTGACAAGCTGGTCCAGTTGCTTTTGCCGCAGGTCTCTGCCGCGATCATGTTCAGCGAGTGCGCTGGTCAGCCGACCGACCTTACTGTCGGGGGTAAACTCCCGCTGCTCCAACATCCAATGGATCAGAACGTCGATGACGCCGGTTTCAAGATGCTCGTACCGGTAGCTGCGCTTGTTATGACAGTTGAAAGAGCGGAGGTAGTTCGTGCAACGCAGGTAGCTGCGCGGTCCTCTCTGGGTACTGGTCCTGAACGTACCATTCTTGTTGGGATGGCTGCGAACGTACCCGTCCTTCATGATGCCGTTCTGCTTGAGCGTTCCGCCGCAATGAAAACATCTCGCTATGTTTGTGAATAGGTTCGGGAAGTTGAACTGGTTCCGGCCGCCCCAGCCGTTCCGATCAGCCCGCAACGCTTGGACCCGGTTGAACTTCTCCGTCGTCACGACCTGCGGATAATAGTCGGGGATCGTCAGTCCACGTTCGACCTTCACGTCCTTGCCAGCACGTACCTTACTCGTGAACTCGCCGAGAACTGCTCGGTTTGTCAGGTACTTGTGCGTGGTTGATACGTTCCAGCCTTTGCCATCCGCATGTTTGCCCAAGCCCCAGGTCGGCTCGTTTCGAGCGTTCAACTGCTTGACGATCCAAGGGAGGCCTTTGCCCTCGATGTACCAATCGTAAACTTGGTTCAGGACAGCAACGCGATGAGCATTGGGAACGATCGTTCGGATCGTCTCGCCATCTATTCGATCGATCTCCACAGCCAGCCAGCCGGGAGTTATGCCGGTGATCGCGTTCTTGCTGCCGCTTTCCGCTCGATCGATCCGGGCCTGCCATGACGAACGCAGTCGCTTGCTCTTTTTGGCACTTTCCTCGTGCGCAATCTCGGCTTCGACAATGAGCCGCATTGCCTGGCCCATGTCGATGCGCGCACCGGCAGGGTAAATATGATGAGGGCTCCATGTCGCAACTGTGACGCCTCGGCTCGTGAAGCCGCGTATGATGTCGAACGCAGCTTCATACCCAGCGCGCGTCAGACGATCGGTGTTCTCAACGACGAGGACAGCGCCATTCTCGAACAAGCCCGCAACGGCCTTCTTTTCGAACTGGAATAGATGGCTACCCTCGATGCGGTTGCTGCCGTTGAAGGCTGACTTCCCTTCATCGATCAGTTCACGTTCGGCGCTATGCTCCCAGCCGTTGCTTTCAATGAACCGTCGCGCCCCGTCGAGCTGCCGGTTCAAACTGTCGCCGTCGGTTTGCTCCAACGTCGAAAATCTAGCGTATATCCAAGCCGGTTGTCCCATAGCTGCCTCGTAATCCTAAGCGGGTTAACGAGGCGTGTGCTACTGTGTGGGACTGGATCAACGGCGCGAAGGTGCGTGCCCCAGCCGGCGCACAGGCACTGATCGACCGCGTCAAATAGCCGCTACATGCCCTCGCGGCGTAGCGGACGGCTGAGCAGCGTATCGATCACCTGCCCCACCGGCATACCGGTCAGCAGCGCGCCGACCGCCGCCGTCACCGGCATGTCGACGCCGGCGTCGGCCGCCGCCTCGCACAGCACCGGCGCTGTGAACGCCCCCTCCGCGACGGTCCGACGGTCCGCAAGCAGATCGGCGGCGGCGCGCCCCTGCCCCAGCCCGACGCCCAGCGAATAGTTGCGCGACGCGGTCGACGAACAGGTCAGCACCAGATCGCCCAGTCCCGACAGCCCGGCCAGCGTCTCGGCCCGCGCCCCGCGCGCCAGACCGAAACGGGTCATTTCGGCAAAGCCCCGCGCGATCACCGATGCACGGGCATTCTGGCCCAGCCCGGCCCCCTCGACCACGCCACAGGCGATGGCCAGCACGTTCTTGACCGCCCCGCCAATCTCCGCCCCAATCACGTCGTCGCTGGCATAGGGGCGGAAACCCGGTGCCGCCAACCGCTCGGCCAGCCGGTCGCGCAGCGTCACATCGGCACAGGCGAGCGTGACGGCGGTCGGCTTGCCCGCCGCGACCTCGTGCGCGAAGGTCGGGCCGGACAGCACCGCCACCGGAGCCTGCGGATGGACGGCACGGGCGACCTCGCCGACCAGCATCCGGCTGCCTGCCTCGATCCCCTTGGCACACAGCACCAGCGCGCGGTCGCCGACGTCGATTGTCGACAGCACGGCGCGGACATGCTGGGCAGGGGTCACCACCAGCAGCGCGTCGGCCGAGCCGAGATCGGCGCTGTCGGTCGTCGCCCGAATGGCCGATGACAGCTTCACGCCGGGCAGGAAGACCAGATTTTCCCGGGCATCGTTGATCGCATCGGCGACGGCGGGCTCGCGCACCCACAGCGTCACCTCGCCCCCGCGCGCGGCGACCTGTGCCAGCGCGGTGCCCCATGCCCCGCCGCCGATGACCCCGATCTTCATGCCTTCACTCCTGCCCCGCGTACCTTTTCCGCCGACGGATCGAGCGGCCAGCGCGGGCGCGCCGCCACGTCGAGCGGATCGCTATGCCCCGCCATGAACCGCTCCGCCCCGGCCCATGCGATCATGGCCGCATTGTCGGTACACAGCCACAGCGGCGGCGCGACGAAGCGCAGACCGTTGGTTCCGGCCAGCCCCTCCAGCGCGCCGCGCACCGCGCGATTGGCGGCGACCCCACCAGCCACGACCAACGCGCTGACCGGCCCCGCCAGTGTCAGCGCAAGCCGCGTCCGGTCGAGCAGGCAATCGACCACCGCCTGCTGAAACGACGCGGCGATATCCGCCACCGAATAGCGGCCGGCGTCATGCGCGCGCAGCACCGCGCTCTTGAGCCCGGCAAAGGAGAAATGCGGATCGGGCGTACCGAGCAAAGGGCGCGGCAACGGAACCGCCCGCGCATCGCCGTTCAGCGCCGCCGCCTCGACGCGCGGGCCACCGGGATAGCCCAGCCCGAGCACCTTGGCGGTCTTGTCGAACGCCTCGCCCGCCGCGTCGTCGATCGTCGTGCCGAGCCGGCGATAGCGGCCGACCCCGTCGACGCGCAGCAACTGGCAGTGCCCGCCCGATACCAGCAGCAACAGATAGGGATAGGCGAGATCGGGATCGGTCAGCCGGGGCGACAGCGCATGCCCCTCCAGATGGTTGACCGCGACCAGCGGCTTGCCCGCCGCCAGCGCCAGCGCCTTGGCCATCACCAGCCCGACCATCACCCCGCCGATCAGGCCCGGCCCGGCGGTCGCGGCAATCGCATCGACATCGGCCAGCGCCACACCGGCATCGGCCAGTGCGCCCTCGACCAGCGACGGCAGGATCTCGACATGCGCGCGTGCGGCAATTTCCGGAACCACGCCGCCATAGGGGGCATGCGCCGCTTCCTGTCCGGCAAGGCGGTGCGACAGGATCGTGCGGTCGCCACGGACGAGCGCCACGGCGGTTTCGTCGCAGCTGGATTCGATACCGAGGATCAGGGGGGTGGACATCCGGTCGGCCTTAGCGCGGATTGGGGGGTGGTAGGAAGATTGGTTCATTCGGAGGCGCGGAGACGCGGAGAAGAACTAGAAAGGGTTTTGATCGCGCAGAGGCGCAGAGGCCGCAGAGAGTGTGTGCGCCTGTCGCCGCGGCAGCGGCTTTCAGCCAGGCGTCTCCGGATCGCGAGCCATTCACCCCGATCGCACTCCCGCTGCGCCTCTGCGCCTCTGCGCGAAAACAATCTTCTTCTTTGCGCCTTCGTGCCCCCGCGTGAACCAACCTCCTTGCCCCGGTTGAAAGCGGCGGATAGCGAGCAGCCATGACGTTCAAACTAGGCACGCGCGGATCGCCGCTGGCGCTGGTACAGGCGCATGCCACGCGCGATGCGCTGGCGATGGCGCATCGGATCGATCCGGCGACCATCGAGATCGTGACGATCAGGACGACCGGCGACCGGGTGCAGGACCGTGCTCTGGCGGAGATCGGCGGCAAGGCGCTGTGGACCAAGGAACTCGACCGCGCTTTGTGCTGCGGCGAGATTGATGCGGCGGTCCATTCGATGAAGGATGTCGAGACGATCCGCCCGACCGAAATCCGCATCGCCGCGATGCTGCCGCGCGCCGATGTCCGCGACCGGCTGGTCGGGATCGCATCGCTGGCCGAGTTGCGCGAGGGCGGCGTCGTCGGGACCAGCAGCCCGCGGCGCGCGGCGCAGGTGCTGCACCACCGCCCCGACGCCAGGATCGTGCTGTTCCGCGGCAATGTCGACACCCGGCTCGGCAAGCTGGCGGCGGGCGAGGTCGACGCGACCCTGCTTGCCGCCGCCGGCCTCGCCCGGCTGGGGCGGCCCGATGTCGGGACGGCGATCGCGATCGACGACATGCTGCCCGCCCCGTCACAGGGCGCGGTCGGCATCGAAGTGCGCGCCCAGGACGACCGCACCCTCGCCTTCGTCCGCGCCATCGACCATGCGCCGACGCATCAGGCGGTGCGGGCCGAGCGCGGCTTCCTCGCGGCGCTGGGGGCCGATTGCCATTCGCCGGTGGCGGCGCTGGCGACGATCGCGGGCGATGTGCTGACGCTGACCGGGCAATTGCTGGCTCAGGACGGCAGCGCGCAGGTACGGGACAGCGTCAGCGGCGCGATCGACGATATCGACCTGCCGCGCGGGCTGGCCGAACGACTGCTCGCCGTCGCGCCCGAGAATATCGCCAAGCTGTTCGCGCAATGACCGTGCCGATCGCGGTGTTGCGCCCCGAACCGGGCAATGCCGCGACCGCCGCCGCCATCGAGGCGCTGGGCAGATGCGCGATCCGCCTGCCGCTGTTCGTGGTTCTTCCGCTGGCATGGGACGGCCCCGATCCGGACGCGCACGACGCGCTGGTGCTGACCAGCGCCAATGCGGTGCGCCATGCCGGACCGGCGCTGTCGCGCTATGCCGCGCTGCCGGTCCATGCGGTTGGCGCGGCAACGGCCGCGGCGGCAGGCGCGGCGGGACTGCACGTCGTCGCGACCGGCGGCAGCGATGGTCGGGCGTTGCTCGACGCCGCACTGGCCGATGGCGTACGCGCGGCATTGCTGCTGACCGCCCGCGACCGGGCGGTGACGGCGCATCCGGCGGTCATCGCGATCGAAGCGGTCTATGCCAGCGAGGCCGTCGACCCGGTCGACCCCGCCCCCCTGACCGGATCGGTCGCGCTGATCCATTCGCCCCGCGCGGCGCGGCGGCTGGCCGAGATCGTCCCCGATCGCAGCCGCATCGCCGTCGCAACGATTTCCGCTGCCGCCGTCGCGGGCCTCGGCAGCGGCTGGCGGGCGGTGACGGTGGCGGCGCGGCCCGACGACGCGAGTGTGATCGCCGCTGCCATCGCGCTGGCCGACACGCTCGCGCGCGATTGACCCGGCGGACGAGCGCGGGGATAAGGCAGCATGATGAGCGAAGATGCGTCCTTTGCGACGACCAGCGGCCCGTACCGGCAGCGACGAAGCCGCGGATGGCTCCTTGTCGCCGTGCTCGCCTTTCTGATCGGCATCGGCGCGACACTGGCGGTGCTGCGCTATGTCGCACCCCGGCTCGGCTGGGGCGGGTCGACGCAGGCCGCCACGCCGGTCGCGCAACCCACCCCGACCCCCGTACCGCAACCGGTCGCGGCGGTCGCGCTGCCGATCCTGTCGGCGCGCGAGGCGGCGCTGGCGGCGCGGATCGCCGATCTGGAGACACGGATCGTCGGCCTCGACAACAGCGCGCGCAACGCCGCCGGCTATGCGACGCGGGCCGAGGACATGATGGTGGTCGTCGCCACCCGCCGCGCGCTCGATCGCGGTCGGCCGCTCGATTATCTGGAAGGGCAGTTGCGCGAGCGGTTCGGCGACAGCCGTCCCGATGCGGTCCGCACGCTGATCGCCGCCGCACAGGCACCGGTGACGCTCGACGACCTTCGCACCGCGCTGGACGCGGTGGCGACACCGCTGGTCGCCGGCCCGACCGGCGAAGGTTTCTGGAACGGGCTGCGTCGCGAATTCGGCCAGCTGATCGTCCTGCGGCAGGGCGCGACGCCCAGCAGCCGCCCGATCGACCGGCTGGATCGGGCGCGACGGCGGCTCGACACCGGTCAGGTCGAACAGGCGATCGCCGAGATCGAGCGGATGCCCGGTGCCGCCAGCGCGCGGCGCTGGACCGCAGCCGCCGAACGCTTCGTCGCGGCGCGCAAGGCGTTGATCGACCTCGAATCGGTCGCGCTGACCATGCCGCGGCCCGCCCCCGCACCCCAACCCGCGCCGCTGCCCGCCGCACCGCCGCCATCCGAATCCCCGGTCGCCGCCGATCCGGTCGACCCGACGCTGTAAGGACATTGATCATGGCCGACATGGGCCGTTTCGACTGGCAGGACCCGTTCGCGCTCGACGCGCAGTTGACCGACGAAGAACGCATGGTCCGCGACGCGGCGCATGGCTATGCCCGCGAAAAGCTGTTGCCGCGCGTTACCCGCGCCTTTCTCGACGAGGATTTCGCGCGCGAGATCATGTCGGAAATGGGCGAGCTGGGTCTGCTCGGACCCACGATCGATCCCGAATATGGCGGGGCGGGCCTTGGCTATGTCGCCTATGGCTTGGTCGCGCGCGAGGTCGAGGCGGTCGATTCGGGCTATCGCAGCGCGATGAGCGTGCAGTCGAGCCTCGTGATGCACCCGATCAACGCCTACGGATCGGAGGAGCAGAAGCGGAAATATCTGCCCAAGCTGGCGAGCGGCGAATGGGTCGGCTGTTTCGGGCTGACCGAACCCGATGCCGGATCGGACCCGGCGGGAATGCGGACGCGCGCCGCGAAGATCGACGGCGGTTATCGCATTTCGGGCGCGAAGATGTGGATCACCAATTCGCCGATCGCCGATGTCTTCGTCGTGTGGGCCAAGTCCGACGCGCATGACGGCAAGATCCACGGCTTCGTGCTGGAAAAAGGCATGGCCGGGCTGTCCGCGCCGAAGATCGAGGGCAAGCTGTCGCTGCGCGCGTCGATCACCGGCGAGATCGTGATGGACGGGGTCGAAGTCGGCGAGGACGCGCTGCTACCGCATGTCGAGGGGCTGAAGGGGCCGTTCGGCTGCCTCAACCGCGCCCGCTATGGCATCGCATGGGGCACGATGGGCGCGGCGGAATTCTGTATGCAGGCGGCGCGGCAATATACGCTCGACCGCAAGCAGTTCGGGGTGCCGCTGGCGTCCAAGCAGCTGGTCCAGCTGAAGCTGGCCGATATGCAGACCGAGATCGCGCTGGGCCTGCAGGCGGCACTGCGCGCGGGGCGGATGTTCGACGAGGGGACGCTGGCCCCCGAAGCGATCTCGATCATCAAGCGCAACAATTGCGGCAAGGCGCTGGCCATAGCCCGCGTCGCGCGCGACATGCATGGCGGCAACGGCATCGCCGCCGAATTCCATGTGATGCGCCATGCGATCAACCTCGAAACGGTCAACACCTATGAGGGCACGCATGACGTCCACGGCCTGATCCAGGGGCGGGCGATCACCGGGATCGCCGCCTTCTGATGAACCGGCAGCCGGTGTTGCAGGGGGCGTTGGTCCGGATCGCGCCGACGGTGCCGGAGGAGTATGCCGCGCTCTTTGCGGTCGCGGCGGACCCGGCGATCTGGGACCAGCATCCCGCGCACGACCGCTGGCAGGAGGACGTCTTTCGCGCGTTCTTCGACGAAGGGCTGGCGGGGGGCGGGATGCTGACGATCCGCGATGCCGGCAACGGCAGCGTGATCGGGTCGAGCCGCTATGGTCCCTATGACGGCCATGCCGACGAGATCGAGATCGGCTGGACCTTCTTTGCGCGCGACCGGTGGCGGCGGGGCTATAACCGCGAGACCAAGCGACTGATGATCGACCATATCGCGCCCCATGTCGCGGCGATCACCTTCCATATCGGTCAGGAGAATGGCCGGTCGCGAACCGCAGTGGCGGCACTGGGCGCGACGGTGCGGCCCGGCACCGTCGACGTGCTGCGCGGCGGGCGGATGGTGCCGCACGTAATTTACGAACTGCGCCGCGCGTGAAGCCGCTGGCCGGGGTTCGCGTGGTCGAACTGGCGCGTATCCTCGCCGGGCCATGGTGCGGGCAGTTGCTCGCCGATCTGGGCGCGGAGGTGGTGAAGGTCGAGCGCCCGGGGGCAGGCGACGACACCCGCCATTGGGGCCCACCCTTCGTCACCGCGCCCGACGGCTCGGCGCGTGACGCCGCCTATTTCCACGCCGCCAATCGCGGCAAGCGGTCGGTGGCGATCGATATCTCGACGCCGGAAGGACAGGCCGAGGTCCGCGCGCTGGTCGGCGAGGCGGATATCGTCATCGAGAATTACAAGGTCGGCGGCCTCGCCCGATATGGTCTCGACCACGCCGCGCTGTCGGCGGTGCGGCCGGGGCTGATCACCTGTTCGATCACTGGCTTCGGGCAGGACGGCCCCTATGCCCATCGCGCCGGATACGACTTCATCATCCAGGCGATGGGCGGGGCGATGTCGCTGACCGGCGAGCCGGACGGGCCGCCGCAAAAGGCGGGCGTCGCCTATGCCGACATCTTTACCGGCACCTATGCGGGGGTCGCGATCCTTGCCGCGTTGCGCCGTCGCGACCTGACCGGTGAAGGCGCGCATATCGACATGGCGCTGCTCGACACGCAGGTCGCGGTGCTCGGCAATCAGGCGCTGAACTGGATGGCGAGCGGCATCGTGCCGACGCGCATGGGCAATGGCCATGCGAACCTCTCCCCGTATCAGGCGTTCGAGACCGCCGACGGTGCCCTGATCGTCGCGGTCGGCAACGACCGGCAATTCGCGCGGCTGTGCGGCGTGCTGGGGCTCGACCTGCACCACGACCCGCGCTTTGCGACCAACCCAGCGCGGGTGGTCCATCGTCGCGATCTGGTGCCGGCGATCCAGGCGGCGGTGGCGCGCTGGGCGAAGTCCGATCTGTACGAAGCGCTGGAAGCCGCCGGCATTCCCGCCGGCCCGATCAACGCGCTGAACGACGTGTTCGCCGACCCGCAGGTCGTGGCGCGCGGGATGGCGATCCGGCCCGACGGCCTGCCCGGCCTTGCCAGCCCGATCGTCATCGACGGCGAGCGGATGGTCGCCGAACACGGCGCACCGCCGCGGCCCGACGCCTGACCACGGCGTCAAAGGTCACGAAAGTCACACTTGCACGCGGTTCGTTCGTCACGGTTCGAACGGACGGCGCGATACCCCGGAGCAACCGGGACCTGTGCGAACGTCGCAAGCTTGGCCAAAAAGCTCGCCGTGCCCCCGCGCAGGCGGGGGTCCAGAGCCAAGCGGAACCACGGCTTGCGTTTGGAACCCTGGCCCCTCGCCCGCGCGGGGGCACGGCAGGGGGCCGGGATCGGTACTTTCGCAACGTTTCGAGCAACCGGACGCCTTGTACAGGCATCAAAGGTCACAAAGGTCACACTCGCACGGTTGCCGGCACAGCGAAGCGGATGGCGGATCGGACGGATGTCAAAGAGCAGGCGCACTGCGCGCACCGGCAATCCTGCCGCCACAACGACCTGTAGGAAAGCGTTATCCCAGCACCCGCCGGACCAGCGCGCCGCAATCGGCGTTGCCCGCGCGCGGGGTGTCGTCGCCACCAATCGCGCGGCCGAGCATGCGGAGGATACCGCCCGCGCTCTTCACGCCGGGCGGGATGCGGATGTCGGGGCTCTGGATACGGCCGCCGATGCGGACCGGCTGGTCGAGGTGGAGGAGGGTGCGTTGCTTCGGGCTGCCGGTCAGCGCGATCGACAGGCGTTCGTCGGACAGGCGCACCCTCCCCTGCCCCCGCGTCTGCGCGCGCGAGGTGTCGATCAGCAGCGGGTCGATCCGGCCGATGCCGTCGGTGACGTTCAACCGTAGCCCGAGGCAGCGCAGCCGGGCGCGGGCATCGTCGTCGGTGGTCAGCCCACGCGCGACATCGGCACCGAGCAGCAACGCCATCTTCGCCGGCAGGGTCCCGCCCGCCGCCGCAAAGCCGATCATGCCGTCCGACCGCCCGATCGCCTCGCGGATCGTGTCGCCGCTGCCGACCAGCTTCAGTCGCGCCCGCAGCGGGGCATCGACCGGCGCGCCGCCGGCAAAGGTCGAAATGCGCGAATCGACCAGTTTCAGGTCGAAGGTCGCCCGGGGGCTGTTCCGTTCGCGTTGATCGACGACCACCTGCCCGGTGATCCGCCCCTGCGCCAGCCGCACCGTCAGCGGTGCGACGGTCAGGCGGCTGTGATCGATCGCCAGCACGGTATCGAGGCTGCGCAGGCCCGCCATGTCGAGCAGACGGTCGACACGGATGGCCAGCCGCCCGTCGAGATCGCCCATCTTGGCGAGGTTGATGCGGGTGCCGGGCACCACGCGCGGGCCGATGCGGCGTTCGACCGCGATCGCGCGGGCGCGCCCTTCATCGGTGGCAAGGTCGTCGAACGACAGGTCGGCGAAGCGCAGGCTGCCGTCGATCTTCGTCCGATCGCCATCCTTGCCGATCGTCGCGTTCGCCGACGTCAGGCTCGACCGGCCGATCGTGCCCGACAGCCGTTCGATGACCCATGTCGGATCGTCGTGGCGGACGCGCGCGGTCAGCTTCACCGGCTGGGTCCCGAACAGACCGGCCTCGATCAGCGCGTCGAGCGTCTTGAGGTCGTTGGCGCGCGCGGTAAGGTCGACGGTCATGCGGTTGGTGCCGAGCGGAGAGGCCATGACCCCCCTCGCATCGACGGTGATCGTCGGGCCGTCGACCCGCGCCCGGAACGGCCATGGCCCGTCGCCGGTGATGGCCGGGCCGGTCAATGCGACCTGCACCGGGCGGTTGTCGATCGCGCCGTTCCCCTGCGCGCGAAAGCCCGTCGCATCGGAGGCGACGGTGACGGCGAAGCGGCGATTCTGCACCGCGTCGCGATAGTCGATCACGAGGTCGCGGATCGACAGGCTGGTGATAGCCGCCGCCGAACTCTTGTCGCCGCGCTTGTCGGGTTGCCAGTTCTTGCGCCCGTCGCGGGTGCGGACCATCGCCACGCGCCCGCCATCGATGGCGAGTGCCTGAAGATCGAACTTGCCGCGCAGCAGCGGCAGCACGTCGAACCGGAAGTCGACCCGTTTCAGCCGGACCAGATCGCCCTGCCCCGCCCAGCTCGGCTGCGCGATGGTCAGCTCGCGGACGATCAGCGTGGGGGAAAAGGACAGCGGCTCGACCCGTTCGATCGTGCCGATCGATACGTCCGACCCGAAACGCTGTGCCAGCCGCGCGCTGACCCGGTCGCGCAGCACCCCCCATGGGAAGGCGGCGAGAATCAGCAGGAGGAGGAGTGCGAGGCCGAGGATGCCGCCAAGGATGAACCGCCACGGGCGCGCGAGCCTGACCATCCTGTGATAAGTCGGAACGCGGGCGTTCGTTCCGTGGGCGCAATGGAATTGCGGGGGTGAAGGTTCCTATCCACAGGGTATGATGCAGCCGCTTTCTCGATCGGGATCAGACGACAGGAAATTCGGACCGACGCGCGTGGTGCATGGCGGCAAGCCTTTGGACGAGGTACAAGACGGGCTCATTCCTGGTGGGCAGAGGGTCCGATGCTATCGCATGTAACGGTAGGCGTTAACGACGTTGAGCAGGCCCGCCGCTTCTATGGTCCGATTTTGGAGATTCTGGGTCTGAAGCCGAGATTTGCCGACGCCGCTTGGGCCGGGTGGCAACCACCCGTCGGCGACCGGCCGCTCTTCATCCTGACCCGGCCGTTCGACGGCGGGGAAGCGGCGGTCGGAAATGGTCAGATGATCGCGCTGCTGGCGGACAAACGCGCCACGGTCGATCGATGCCATGCCCTGGCGATGCAACTGGGTGGAACGGACGCCGGCCAACCTGGCGTTCGTCCGCACTACCACCCCGATTACTACGGTGCCTATTTTCGCGATCCTGACGGCAACAAGCTGTGCGTTTGCTGCCATCTGCCGGAATGACCGGCCCAGACAGGAACCGGTGGCCGTAATCCGGTCGTACCGCGCGCACGAACGGACGCCTGCGCGCTTCGCCATCCGATACCCTGTTCCCGACCGCTTGTTCCCGAACTGCCGGTCCGACAGGCGGAAAGGGGAATGGGGATACTCCGCGGCTCCCCCTCAAAAATCGACCGCAATGCCCTTGTGCGTCCAGTCGCCATAGCGCGTCGGGCTCAATCCCAGCGGATCGTCGCCGTCCGGTTTGGGCGGGATCGGTTCGGGTGTCGGCACCGGCGGCGATTTGGAGAGGTGCGCGGGTGGCTTCACATGCGGGGGTCGGTTGCCCATAGAAGAATCCTTCACGGTTCGTCAGGATGCACTTGGCGGACCAGGTACAGGATTCAAGTGATCAATCGACCAACTTTACCGGAGGCCCGCTGAATGGCCCGCCCGCAACTTGCCCCCGAAGCACCGGGCCTTGCCGCTCGCCGCGCCGCACTGCGGCTGCTCGATGCCGTCATCCGGCGCGGACTGCCGCTGGAGGCCGCATTGGCGAAGGCCACGCAGGAACTCGACCGGCGCGAGGATCGCGGCCTTGCCCATGCGATCGCGGCGGCGGTGCTGCGGCGGCTCCCCGATCTCGACGCGCTGATCGACAGCGCGACGCAGCGCCCCCTGCCCGACGATGCCAAGGCGCGGTTCGTGCTGCGCATCGCGCTGGGGCAGGCGCTGGTGCTGAACACGCCGCCGCATGCCGCGATCGCGACGGTGCTGCCGCTGGTCGAGGGCGGTCCGCGCAAGCTGGTCCATGGGGTGTTCGGTACGCTGATGCGCGGCAATGCCCCGCTGCCCGATGCGGCGACGCTGCCCGCCGATACCGATGCCCGCTGGTGCGCGGCATGGGGCGAGGACATGGTGATCGCCGCCGCGCACGCCATCGCGCAGCAACCGCCGGTCGACCTGTCGCTGAAAGGTCAGGCGGGGCCGGAGGGCACGGCACTGGCCCCGCACCACCGGCGGCTGCACGATGCCGGATCGATCCCCGACCTGCCGGGCTATGCCGAGGGCGAATGGTGGGTACAGGATCTGGCGGCGTCGATTCCCGCGCGGCTGCTGGGCAAGGGGCCGGGCACCGCGATCGACCTGTGCGCGGCACCGGGCGGCAAGACGCTGCAACTGGCCGCCGCCGGGTGGGACGTGACCGCGCTCGACAATTCGGAAAGCCGGATGGGGCGGCTGCGCGAGAATCTGAAGCGGACCGGGCTGACAGCGTCGGTCGTGACCGGCGACGCGCTGGTGTGGAAGCCGGGCGAGCCGGCGGATGCGGTGCTGCTCGACGCGCCGTGCAGCGCGACCGGCATCTTCCGCCGCCACCCGGATGTGCTGCACCGGGTGCGGCCGAGCGTGATCGCCGAGACGGCGGCGTTGCAGGCGCGATTGCTGGCGCGCGCCGCCGACTGGGTGAAGCCGGGCGGGCGGCTGGTCTATGCGACCTGTTCGCTGGAACCGGCCGAGGGCGAGGCGCAGCTGGCGCGGTTCCTTGCCGGACGGAGCGACTATGCGATCGAACCGGCGATGGCGGACGAACTGCCCGCCGGGGTTGCGACGCATGCGGACGGCTATGTGCGGACGCTGCCGGGAATGCTGGCGGAACAGGGCGGGATGGACGGGTTCTTCATCGTGCGGTTGCGGCGGCGGTAGGGAGAAGCTGGTTCACGCGGAGGCGCGGAGAGAAGAAGGATGTTTGTTCGCGCAAAGGCGCAAAGGACGCGAAGGGGTTGCGCGTCCGGCGAGGTCCTCTGCGGTCGGAAGACGCTTCGAAAAGAAGGCCGCTACCGCGGCAAAGCATGTGCCCTCTCAGCGTCCTTTGCGCCTTTGCACGATAAACCCTTCTTCTCTCCGCGTCTCCGCGCCTTCGCGTGAACCAATTCTCTTTTCTTCCCCTGTCCTTCCCTTGCCGCATCATGAGACCATGCTAGGACGAAATTCATGCAGCCCGTCCGTATCGCCCCGTCCATCCTGTCCGCCGATTTCGCCAAGCTGGGCGAGGAAGTCCGTGCCATCGACGCGGCGGGCGCGGACTGGATCCATATCGACGTCATGGACGGGCATTTCGTCCCCAATCTGACGATCGGACCGGCGGTGGTGAAGGCGCTGCGCCCGCATTCGGCCAAGCCGTTCGACGTCCACCTGATGGTATCGCCGGTCGATCCGCTGGTCGAAGCATTCGCCGAGGCCGGGGCCGACATATTGTCGGTCCACCCGGAATCGGGGCCTCACCTCCACCGCACGCTCCAGCGGATCAAGGCACTGGGCAAGCGCGCCGGCGTGGTGCTCAATCCGGGGACGCCGGTCGAGGTCGTCGATCAGGTGATCGATCTTACCGACCTGTTGCTGGTGATGAGCGTCAATCCGGGGTTCGGCGGACAGAAGTTCATCGACAGCCAGTTGCGCAAGATCGAAGCGTTGCGGGCGCGGATCGACGCGACCGGGCGGCCGATCGATCTGCAGGTCGATGGCGGCATCGACCGCGCGACCGCGCCGAAGGCGATCGCGGCCGGGGCCGACTGCCTCGTCGCCGGCACCGCCACCTTTACCGGCGGGCCGACCGCCTATGCCGCGAACATCGCCGCATTGCGGGGCGCATGACCCCGCCCCAGCCGATCGACGAACCGCGTGACGGCATCGACGTCGGCAAACGGCTGGTCCGGCAGGGCGGCGGCACCGGACTGTCGCTGTCCGAACGGATCGCCGAAAAGCTGCAACGGCTGGCATGGCGCACGCCGCTGCACGGGCTGCGGCTGAAGGGGCGGCATCCGCTCAAGCTGATCGCGATCGCCGACGATCCGTTCCTCGGCGATCTGGCGCGCGGACAGGCGCTGCTGGCAGGGCAGTTGATGTTCCGCGGCGAAAGCGTCCCGATCGACCGGCTGGGGCTCGACCGGCCGAAATTCTCGGCGGCGTTCGCCGAGCATCTGCACGGCTTTGCATGGCTGCGCGACCTGTCGAGCGTCGCGCCGCGGGTGACGGCGGTGCCGATCGCCGAGACGCTGATGCTGCAATGGCTGAACGCGCATGGCGACCGGGTGTCGGAACCGGCGTGGAGCGCGCACCTGACCGGGCGGAGGATGCTGTTCTGGATCGCGCACGCGCCGCTGATCCTGTCGTCGACCGACCTCGTCTATCGCTCGCGCGTGCTCAACACCATCGCCCGCGCCGCCCGGCATCTGGACGGCGAGGCGGGCAAGGCACCGCCGGGCATCCGCGCGATCACCGCTTGGGCCGGGGTGGTCGCCGCCGGCCTCGTCATACCGGGCGGCGATCCGCGGCGCGGCTTCGGCGAGAACGGGCTGGCGCGGGCGCTGACCACCGGTGTGTTCGACGATGGCGGCATCGTCAGCCGGTCGCCCGCCGACCAGCTCGACGTGGTGATGACGCTGACCGCCCTGCGCGAAATCTATGCCGCGCGGCGGCTCGACGTGCCCGAGGCGCAGCAACTGGCGCTGACGCGGATGGTCGCGGCGCTGCTCGGCGTGGCGCATGGCGAGGGTGGGCTGGCCTGCTGGCAGGGATCGGGACCGGTGACAGGCGACCGCATCGCCGATGTCGTCGCCGCGACCGGCGTGCGCACCCGCCCCTTACGCCATGCCAGCGACTGGGGCTATCAGCGGCTGGCGGCGGGGCGCACCGTGCTGATCGTCGATTCCGCGCCGCCGCCGGTCGCGCGCGCCGCCCGCGAAGGCTGCGCGTCGACGCTGGCGTTCGAACTGTCCGATCAAGGCCAGCGCATCGTGGTGAATTGCGGCGGGGCGGCGGCGGCGCTGCTGACGCTGTCGAGCGATCTGCGCCGCGCGCTGCGCACGACCGCCGCCCATTCGACACTGGTGCTGGATGATACCAATTCGACCGCGATCCATGCCGACGGGTCGCTGGGCAAGGGCGTCGGCGTGGTCGACATGGCCCGGCAGGAAAGCGACGCGATCAGCCGGATCGAGGTCGCGCATGACGGCTATGCCAAGCGGCTGGGGTTCCAGCATCGCCGCGTGCTGACGCTCAGCGCCGATGGCCGCGACGTGCAGGGCGAGGACATGCTGATCCCGACCGGCCGGCGCGGGCGCAAGGGCGAGACCAGCTTCGTCGCGCGCTTTCACCTGGCCCCGGGCATCGAGATCGCCCCGACCCCCGACGGGCAGGCCGCGTTCCTGCGCGTGCCCGATGGTCCCGTCTGGCAATTCCGCTGCAAGGGCGCGACGCTGGGCGTCGAGGAAAGCCTGTGGATCGACGACAGCGGCTTGGCCGTAGCGACGTTCCAGCTGGTGCTGTCGGGCGCGACGCCGGCGGGGGGCCATGACTTTTCGTGGCGGTTCCACCGGGCGCGGTAGGGCGGCCGGAGGACCATTATGTTCGCGTGCACCGCCCCGCCGGCTCCGAACTGATCCTCATGCCGCTCGGCCGTGCGATCGAGGCGGTTAGGGTCGACGGACTACGCACGCATCGATCCTGGTGGGTGGCGGCTCACGCCGTCACCGCCGTCGAGGGAAACGCTCGCGCAATGCGCGTACGACTGTCCAACGGCCTGGTCGCGCCAGTTGCGCGATCCGCCGTAACGCACCTCAAAGCGGCGGGATGGATCAAAGATACCGAGAGTGCCGTTGCGTGAGCAGGACGGCATGACCAGCCTTCCCGATTGGGCTGGATGATCGGGAAAGTGGCTGACCCGTTCCGGTCGCACTCGCCTTGCGCTTGACCACCCACGCTTCCAGCCACCGGACGGCGAGGGCGAGCATCAGACGGAGCAAATTCCACAGTCTCTCCCCCGGCCGTGCCGTATCGACGTCGATCGTCCGAATATGCCCCAAATCAGAGGGCACGACGCCGGGAATGAACGATAGCACCTCGCGCCCGGCATCATCTATCCCGTGGAATCGGGGAGCATGGCGGCAGCCGATGCTTTCAGGGTAGAGCAGGCAGGCATGGCCGGACGCCGGGTCACGCAGGATCGGACGCCGCACCGTATCGCCGCTCTGAAGCGTCCCGATGGGAATGGCCAGCGAGACGGTCCGGGCTTTCCCGGAAGAATGGTATTTCGGGGCGGCCGTTACGATCGATCTCCACGAACGGCCAACGTTCTGGCCGCAGCCGCCGTGTCGAGCATCACCCGCGCGACATTCTGCGCCAGTTCATCGGCGAGCGCCCGGGTGACCTGCCCGGCATGGGGCAGCGTTTCCCCAAGCGCGAGCAATATCTTGAAGGCGCGTATCGCCACTTCCTCCTCGCCTGCCCCCTCCCGGACGATCGGCGCGAAGCCGGCGCGAACCAGCTCCTCGACGGAGGGGCGCGCCACGTGGACGGGCGGCCGATCATCGTCCGGCACCGCGCCCTGCGCAGGCAGTTCGCTCAGGGTTCGAAAAAGAGCGTTCAACACCTCCACCGCGGTGCCGGGATCGTTGGTGGCAGGGGCGAGCGCCCGCCCGGCGATCTCGCCCAGCGCGATCAGGCCGAGCCGGGGATCGTGCTCGAAATCGCGGTGCCGTTCGATAGTGAAGGCTTTCGCAAGGTCGCCGTCCTGTTCCCGGTCGTCGCCACCCACGACGTGCAGCAGCGGGCGGCCGTTGTGCACCAATGTGCCGGGGATCGCCGTGACGTGCACCGCGATATCGCGGTGCCGGGCCCGCGCGGCGAGGCGATCGAAATCGATGTACGTCACATAGCCGATCCGGTCCGACAGTACCGGCCGCGCACCGGCAGGGAGCGGCACGGCCGGTCGTCCACCGCCAAAGGGGTCGCTGGCGAACGTCCGCATGGCGGAGCATGCCGCATCCTCGACACGGTCGATCACGTCCGACATCCGCCCGAAGGCGGCAAGATGCGCGATCCAGCGCAGCAGCGTGATTACGACAAGCGCCACGAGCAGCACGGTCGCGATCAGCAGCAGTACACGGCCCTGTCCACCGTACAGGCGCGTCTGCAAACCGATGATGCCGACGATGGCAAAGATGAACGCCCCGAGAAACGTCGAGAGCGCATTCTGCGACATGCGGTCGGAGATCAGCAGTTGCGTCGCGCGGGGCGTCGCCAGCTGGGTAGCCGACGAATAGGCGCTGACCATCGCCGTTAGCGAGAACGTCGTGACGGCCAGCATCGACGAGGCGATGATCTGGAGCACCGTTCCAACGGCGTCCTGACCGATGTCGCCGGTGAAGTGATACGGCACTGCCCGCGCGACGATCCCCGCAAGGGCGGCGACCACGACGCTGGCCGCGCTGATGACCGCCGCCCGGAACCAGATCTTTCGTGCAACGCGGCGCACCAGCCAGCCAATACGCGCCTTCGAGATCATCTGGTCCATCTTCCTTTTTTGCCGGTAATGTCACCGAAGTCGCGGATGATCGTTACGGTCTCGTCACCCGCCCATGGCGGTTGGGATCGATCGAGGTACAGCGGCATGGCTTGGGCCATTTACGGAGCCACAGGCAAGCGCACGCTTGGGGCAACGACCATATTCCTGCGCTGGACGGCGCTTTCGTTCCGGACGGTGCGCGGCGGACTGCGCGACGACTTCGGCATCGCGGCCAGTTCGATCGCGTTTGCGGCGTTCCTCGCGATCGTCCCGCTGGTGGGGCTGGTCGCGGGGGCCTATGGCTTCTTCGTGCCGGCCGCGACGGTCGCGCGCAATCTGTCCACCCTGACCGCAATCATGCCGCTCGACGCGCGATCGATCATCGAGCGGGGATTGCATAACAGCCTGACCACCGATCGCACCTCGGTCGCGACGCTGATCGTCTCGATCGGTATAACGCTGTTCAGCGCGCGCCGCGCCGGACGATCGCTGCTGCACGGCATCAACCTCGCCTACCGGATCGAGCGTGAGCGGCGCGGGTTGAGGCGACAACTCGCCTCGACCGCGCTGGTGCTTGGTTGCGCAGCGATCGTGCTGACGGCTCTCGTGTCGTTGTCGATCCTGGCGTTCCTGCAAAGCTATGTGCCGGACGGTCTGCCCGGCGCGCAGTTCGTCTCCGCGGCCACCCTGTTCGGCTCGCTGACGCTCGGCGCGGGTGCCGGATTGATCCTGATGTATCGCTACGCCCCCGCCGCCCAAAAGCCGATCGCATGGCGCGACGCCTTGCCAGGCACCATCGCCGGCGTGGCGATGTGGCTCGCCGCGACGCTGCTGTTCCGCACCTATGTCGCGCATGTCGCGCGGTTCGACGATACCTATGGCTCGCTCGCAGCCGTGGTCGTGTTGATGCTGTGGCTGATGGTGTCCGCCTGGGCGCTGCTCCTCGGGGCCCGCCTCAATGCCGAAGCGATGGCCGATGTCGGTACCGCGATCGAGGAGCTGAGCGAATGATGGAAGGTTCGGTGCAGGACCGCTATCGCAACCGCATGCTGACGATCATCGCCGCGATCCTGCTGATCGCGGCGCTGCAAGCGGGGTTCGCGGTCATCATGCCGATCGCCTTCGCCGCGATCATCGTCGCGGCCTTGTGGCCGCTCAAGCGGTGGCTCGGGCGCTACATGCCGTCATGGCTCGCCTATACGCTGACGCTCCTGTCGCTGATCGCGATCCTCGCTGCCTTTGCCGCAGCGGTGTACCTGTCGATCGGGCAGGTGATCGGTGCGATGTCGGCACAATGGGCGGGGCTCGAGAACGCCTATGCGCGGATTGCCGCCTGGGCGGCCGATCACGGCGTGCCGATCGCGGGAACGATCAACCGCCAGCGCATCGTGGCGATGTTGCAGATGCTGGCGAGTGGTGCCTACGCCTTCGTCACCTATGTCGGCTTCATCGGCATCGTGGTGATGCTCGGCCTGCCCGAAGTGCCCCGGCTGCGGCGGCGGCTATACGAGATGTTCGAAGGCGGTGCCCGGCGCGGCATGCTGGAGGTCGGCGAGGAGATTTCGGGTCAGGTGCGCCGTTATCTCGGCACGACGCTCGCCACCAGCATCCTGACCGGCGTCGCCTCCGCGCTCTGGTCGTGGATGACCGGGCTGGAGCTGGCGCTGGTGTGGGGAATTCTCAACTTCCTGCTCAATTTCGTGCCGGTGATCGGTAACATCGTCGGGATCGTGCCGCCGGTGCTGTTCGCCTTCGTCCAGTTCGGCGGGTGGCAAATGCCGGCCCTGGTGTTCGTCGGCTTCGTCATCCTGCAAATGACGATCAGCAACGTGATCTACCCGCTGTTGCAGGGCAAGCAGCTGTCGCTGTCGCCGCTGGCGATCATCGTTGCGATGACGTTCTGGAGCTGGGTCTGGGGCATCGCCGGCGCACTGATCGCCGTACCTCTCACCGCCGCGATCGTCATCGTCTGCGGCCAGTTCGACCGCAGCCGATGGATCGCGAAATTGCTGTCCGCCTAGGGCATGACCGGACCATGTCGAACCACCGTCATCGCCCTAATCGTCCGCGCGCAATTCGACCTTGCGATAGGTCGGATTGAGCAGATGGAAGACCAGCAACGCAACCAGATATGCGACCCCGCACGCAACGAAGAACGGCCCGTAACTGCCGATCGTATCCAGCAGTATGCCTAGCGACTTCGACGCGATGAACCCGCCGACCGCTCCCGCAAATCCGCCCAGTCCGATCAGCGTTCCCTGTCCGAACCGCGGAAACTGGTCGCCGGGCAGTGCGAACAGATTGGTCGAAAACCCCTGATGCGCGGCGCAGGCCAGTCCGATCAGCGTCACTGCGATCCAGATGTTGCTGGCCTGTCCGGCGAACATCACCGGCAACGCGAACAGGGCGCAGACGAACATCGCCCGCTTGCGGGCGGCACCGGTCGACACGCCGCGCTTGAGCAGGTGCGACGAATACCATCCGCCGGCGATCGCCCCCAGATCGGCGAGGATGTAGATCGCGACCAGCGGTGGTCCGAAACGCTTCAGGTCGTAGCCATAGGTCTTGTTGAAGAAATCCGGGAGCCAGAACAGGAACGTCCACCACACCGGATCGATCAGGAACCGTCCCGCCATGTAGGACCATGCCTCGCGGTGGCGCAGCACCTGCAGGAACCCAGCGCGTCCATGGTCCTGTTGCGGCTCGACGTCGATCCAGGCGCGCTCCTCGCGGGTCAGGGTCGGGTGGTCGGCGGGCTTGTGATACAGCCGCCACCACGCGAACAGCCACACCAGATTGAACATCCCGGTGATGATGAACGCCCACCGCCAGTCGAGCAGCATCCCGGTGACGATGAAGCCGATCAGCAGCGGGGTGACCACCGCACCGACATTGGCACCGGCATTGAAGATGCCGATCGCCAGCGCGCGTTCCTTGCGGGGAAACCACTGCGACGCCGCGGCCAGTGCCGATGGATAGGTCCCTGCCTCGCCAAACGCCAACGGGATACGCGCGATCACGAAGCCGGTGGTCGAGGTGGCCAGCGTCTGCGCGAAATGCCCCAGCGTCCAGCTGCCCATCGCCAGCAGATAGCCGTATTTCGGACCGATCCGATCGATCAGCCACCCGAACAGCAGGAACCCGATTCCGTAGAAGACCTGAAAATACCCGGTGACGTCGCCATAGCCGGCGTTGGTCCAGCCATAGAGCTCGGCCAGCTGCGGCTTGAGCACCCCCAGCACGAGGCGGTCGATATACGACAATATCACCGCCACGAACAGCAGGGCGCAGATGACCCACCGCACCCGACCGCGCGGGCGGGGCACGGCAATAGCGGCGGTTTCGGGCGCCTGTCGCGCCGCATCGGTGACGACACCCATTTCCGTCCTTATCCCTCTATCCTGATTGTCGCGCCCTGTGACCGTCGCGCCGGAACGAGCCGTCTTACCAATGCCACAAGGTTCCGTCCTCGAGCCGGTTCACCGGCAGATACGCGCGCTTGTATTCGTGTCCTGCTGCCAGGGCCTCGTCGATATCGACGCCCAGCCCCGGCGCAGTGCCCGGATGCATCATCCCATCCTCGAAGCGATATTGATGCGGGAATACCGCATCGGTTTCGGCGGAATGCGGCATGTGTTCCTGCACCCCGAAGTTCGGGATCGACAGCCCGAAATGGAGCGCCGCCGCCATCGCGACCGGCGAAAGGTCGGTCGCGCCGTGGCAGCCGGTGCGGATCTGGTACAGATCGGCAAGCGCGGCGATCCGGCGCAGGTGGGTGATGCCCCCAGCATGGACGACGGTCGCGCGGATATAGTCGATCAGCTGGCATTCGATCAGCGCCTTGCAATCCCAGATCGAATTGAACACCTCGCCGACGGCGATCGGGGTGGTGGTATGCTTGCGGATCAGCCGGAAGGCATCCTGATGCTCGGCGGGCGTCGGGTCTTCGATCCAGAACGGGCGATACGGCTCCAGATCGCGCCCCAACCGCCCCGCCTCGATCGGGGTCAGCCGGTGGTGGACATCGTGGAGCAGATGGACGTCCGGCCCCAGCGCCTCGCGCGCGGCGGCGAACAATTCCGGCACGACGCGCAGGTATTTCTCGGTCGACCACACCGCCTCGCTCGGCAGGTCGCCATCGGCCGGTTCATAGCGTTGCCCGGGCTTCGCGACCCCATAGGTGGAGGCAAGCCCGGGCACCCCGCATTGCAACCGGATCGCCTTATACCCCTTGTCGCGCTCGGCGACGGCGGTGGCGATGGTGTCCTCGATCGACGTTCCATTGGCATGGGCATAGACCATGCACGCATCGCGCGCCGCGCCGCCCAGCAACTGATAGACCGGCAACCCGGCGATCTTGCCCTTGATATCCCATAACGCCATGTCGACGCCGGCGATGGCGGTCATCGTCACCGGACCGCGCCGCCAATACGCCCCCCGGTACAGATATTGCCACATATCCTCGATTCGGTGGGCATCGCGTCCGATCAGGCATGGCACGACATGCTCCGACAGATAGGCTGCCACTGCCAGCTCGCGGCCGTTGAGCGTCGCGTCGCCGACCCCTGTCGTACCATCGTCGCAGGTGATCTTCAGGGTTACGAAATTGCGTCCGGGACAGGTGACGATGACGCGGGCATCGGTGATGATCGGCATGATTTTCCTCGGATGATTTCGGGCACGACGGTCTGCGCGTCGCGGTTCTTCGGGCGGTTCATGATGATGTCGGGGCAGACCGGCCGCACCACGTCGCGGGCGCGCAGGCCGACCGGCGCGCGTGGATCGAGATGGACGGGTAGGCGGGAGGCTGCGGGAAACGGCACCGGTGCCACTGCCCCGGGGCACGGCGGAGCAGGCAACGCCCGCGCGATAACCGCAGTCGATGAACGGGTCGCGGACACGCGCAAATCCTCTCGTTCGACGAATGTCCCGATCGATCGCCGGGACTTGCCAATCATACTGATAGCGGTAACATGGCCGAGCAGAAGCGGCGATGTCAATGCCGCCATCAGATGACAGGAGCGGTTCGATGCGGGCAGGTACGGGAATCGTGGGCGCGCTCGCGCTCTTTCTGGCCGGGGCGGCACGCGCCGAGGACGGTTACCGCCTGTGGCTGACGGCCCCCGCGATGCAACGCGTCGGCGCGCAGGTGATCGTGCTGGGCGAAACCCCGACGCTTCTGCTGGCGCGGCAGGAACTGGCGAACCGTCTGCCGTCCACGATGCATGTCACGTTGGCGACCAGCGGTACCCCCATGGTCAAGGCGCTCGATCTGCCGTTCGCGACGCTGGGCGATGAGGGCTATCTGATCCGTCCCGTCATGATCGGCGGCAAACCGACGCTGCTGGTCGCGGGCAACAGCGATCGCGGCGCGCTCTACGGCGCGTTTGCCCTGCTGCGCCACCTCGCGACCGGCGGAACGCCCGCCAATGCCATGCTGACCAGCACGCCGAAGTTGCAGCTGCGCGTCCTCAACCATTGGGACAATCTCGATGGGACGGTCGAGCGCGGGTACGCAGGCGATTCGCTGTGGGACTGGTGGACACTCCCCGACCGGATCGACCCCCGTTACACCGACTACGCCCGCGCCAATGCTTCGATCGGGATCAACGGCACGGTCCTCAACAACGTCAATGCCAAGGTCGACAGCCTGACCCCGCGTTACATCGCCAAGGCAGCGGCGCTGGCCGACGTGTTCCGTCCGTGGGGGATCAAGGTCTATCTGTCGGCGCGCTTCTCCGCGCCGATCGAACTGGGCGGGCTGAAGACCGCCGACCCGCGCGATCCGCACGTCGCGGCGTGGTGGAAGGCGAAGGCGGATGAAATCTATCGCGCCATCCCCGATTTCGGCGGCTTCTTGGTCAAGGCGAACAGCGAGGGGCAGCCCGGTCCGCGCGATTATGGCGCGACCCACGCCGATGGTGCGAACATGCTCGCCGCCGCGGTGAAGCCGCACGGCGGCGTCGTGATGTGGCGCGCCTTCGTCTATGCGGACACCGATCCGACCGATCGCGCGAAGCAGGCATATACCGAGTTCAAGCCGCTCGACGGCACCTTCACCGACAACGTCATGGTGCAGGTGAAGAACGGGGCGATCGACTTTCAGCCGCGCGAGCCGTTCCACCCCCTGTTCGGCGCGATGCCCAAAACGCCGCTGATGATGGAATTCCAGATCACCAAGGAATATCTCGGCTTCGCGACCCACCTCGCCTATCTGGGCCCGTTGTTCGAGGAGGCGCTGGCGGCGAAGACCGGGCGCGGTGCGGAAACGGTCGCATCCGTCATCGATGGCGGCAGCGAGGGGCACGTGCTGACCGGCATGGCGGGCGTCGCCAATATCGGGCGCGACCGCGACTGGTCCGGCTCGACCTTCAACCAGGCCAATTGGTACGTCTTCGGACGGATGGCATGGGACCCGACTCTGACCGCCCGGCCTATCGCGCGCGAATGGGCGCAGCAGACATGGGGTACCGACCCGCGCGTCGTCGATACCGCGGTCAGGATGATGATGGGTTCGCGAGAGGCGGTGGTCGACTATACCGGCGCGCTCGGGCTGGCGCACCTGATGGCGACCGGGCATCATTACGGGCCGGGACCATGGGTCGACGACCTCAAGCGTCCGGAATGGAACCCGGTCTATTATCACAAGGCCGACCGGAACGGCATCGGTTTCGACCGGACGAAGACCGGCAGTGACGCGGTTTCGCAATACTCGCCCGCGATCGCGAAATTGCTGGCAGATCCCGGGAACACGCCCGAGCGCGAACTACTCTGGTTTCATCATGTCGCATGGGACCGGAAGATGCCTTCCGGCAAGACGTTGTGGGAAGATCTGGTATCGCATTACGATCGCGGCGTTGCCTATGTCGGTGACATGCGACGGCAATGGGATGGCGTACGTGCGCTGGTCGATGACGAACGCTGGCAGAAGACCGCCACCAATCTTGCCGTACAGGAACGCGAGGCGCGCTGGTGGCGCGATGCGAGCCTGTCCTACTGGATGTCGGTCAATGGTCGCGCGCTTCCCGTCGGCGTTGCCCCGCCCGAACACGATCTGGCATGGTACAAGGCGGTACATTACAGATATGTTCCCGGTCATCATGACTGAACCGTTCCGGGCGCGCATATGCGGTCGCAGGGACAAGGCAGGATAAGCAACCTGCCTCGCCGAAGCCACCGTGCCGCGATCAAGGCCAGGGTGGCGTTGTCTGCGGTGACGGCGCGGCAGGCGCGGCAGTTCGGCATCGGCCGGGGAGCAACTGCCGTCTGGCACGGATGGTATCTGCGGCCGACCTTGCGGGCACGCGTCGGACGGACAAGGTGCATCGGCTCTCGCTGTTTGCCAGACGCTGGCTGCTGCTGATCGGCCGGGGTGCCGATATCGCGGGCAGCATATTGTGGAGCCTGTTGCGCGTGCAGCGGGGCATTGCCGGATATTTCGAAAGAGGCGAAAATCCATGTCGATGACCCGGACGATGCGCTGGTTCGGGCCGAAGGTCCCGGCTGTTGCACAGCGTCGTGGGCCGGTGAACTGGCTGCCTTGGCCGGTGTCGAGCGAAATCGACACCCGCCATGCGAGCCCCCCGGTGAACCAGTCGACGATCGCCACGGGATACACGAAGCCGCGCGCCATGGGGGTGTACGGGATGTCCGTCGCCCACACCCCGGCCTCCGCCGGGCGCACGCTCCGGATCGGCCGCGTGATCGCCGGACCAGTATCCATCCGCCGGGGATCGCAGAACCAATATCTTCCCACACCGCCATCGCCCTCGTTAAAGGCGAAAAACATCCTGACTGCCGGCGTTACCGCAAGGTGCCATTCTGAACACGCTTACCAAAAGGGAAAACATGGCCCATTCCGAAAAACTCTATCGGCGCGTGATCGACTTCGCTGTGGGGCAAATGCATGCCGGCACCTTTCCTATCGGTGCGCGCCTGCCGACCGAGCGCGATCTGGCGGAGAGCCTGGCAGTAAGCAGGGCCACCGTACGCGAGGCGATGGTCGCACTCGAAATCATGGGTGTGGTCGAGATCCGGAAGGGCTCGGGCATCTACGTCGTTGCACCATCGGCATTGAAGGGCCGGGTCGCCGCGCTCGATATCGGCGCATTCGAACTGCTCGAGGCGCGGCGGAGTATCGAGGCGGAGGTGGCGGCGCTGGCGGCGCAACGGATCGCGGCCGATGAACTCGCCGAGCTGGAAGCGTTGTTGGAGGTGATGACGCACGAGGACGTCGCCGTCAGCGAACGGGCGGATCGGGATTTTCATCTCTGCATCGCCAAGGCGACCGGCAACGCCGCGATGGTGAGCGTCGTCACCGATCTGTGGAACATGCGCGACCGCTGTCCGCTGGCCCGCACAATCCACCAGCGCGCACGTGGTGGTGATGAACTGTTGCGCCTCAACGAGCATCGTACCGTGCTCGACGCTCTGCGCGCACAGGACCCGGATCATGCCCGGCAGGCGATGCGGGATCATCTCGACGCTGTCATCGAGCATCTGTTGGCCAAGACCGAATGCGACGAACTCGCTGCCGTCCGTCTGCGAAGCGCCGAACGGCGTGGTCGAATACTCGGAAAATAGGTCTGATAAATTAGCCGGACAAGTTGGTTGACAGCGGGTCCGTTACCGCTACCATAATCCATCAAGGCACGGCTCCAGGAGTGAGCTGGCATCTGGAGATGGAAAAAGGGTATGTCTCGCGATATCTTCATGCGTGAACTGCGCGCATCGACTGCTTTCCTGCTGATCGCGACCGTCGCGTCGCCGGCACTGGCGCAGACCGATACGGCCGCGCCCCCCGCATCCTCGCAAGGCCAGGGGCAGACGGTTCCGGCCGGGACGGGTGGGGCCGAGCAGGAGGTCGCCGATGCCTCTGCCACCGGCAACGACGACATCGTCATCACCGGCTATCGCGCGTCGCTGACCAGCCAGACGAATGCCAAGCGCAACTCGATCGGCTTCACCGACACGATCTTCGCCGAGGATATCGGCAAGTTCCCCGACACCAACATCGCCGAATCGGTCAACCGCATCCCCGGCGTCACCATCAGCCGCGAAGTCACCGGCGAGGGCGCGAACGTCGCGATCCGCGGTCTCGGCACCAACTTCACCCGCGTGCTGCTGAACGGCGCGCCGGTCGCGATCGCCTCGGTCCGTTTCGATGCGCAGAGCACCAATCGCGAGGTCGATCTCGACCTGATCCCGACCGAGCTGTTCACCCAGCTGACCGTCAGCAAGTCGCCGACCGCCAGCCAGATCGAAGGGGGTGCTGCCGGCACCGTCAACCTGCGCTCGGCCCGGCCGTTCGACAATCCCAAGCCCTATCTCAGCTATGGCCTGCAAGGGTCGAAGGTCAGCAGCGCGGACAAATGGGGCTATCGCGGCCATGTGCTCGCCAGCGCCACCTTCGGCGATTTCGGCATCCTCGTCGGCGGCGCGGCGGTCAAGAACCAGTTCCGCGTCGACGGGTTCGAAACGATCGGCTGGACCAACCCGAACCTGACCGCGGCGCAGAGCAGCAGCGCGACCCGCAACGCGACCGGCGGCGGCAATTTCACCATTCCGGGCACGGTGCCCGCCAATGCCGGCAACGGCCTGGTCACCGGTACGGTGATCGATCAGGCGTTCCTGCTGCGCAACAATCCCGGTGCGACGATCGAACAGATCGACAACGGCATCCTGCCCCGTCTGGGCCGGCCGCGCACCGAGATCGGTGAACGCACCCGCTATAACGGCCTCGTCAGCCTCGAATGGCGGCCAAGCGACGCGCTGCATTTCTATGTCGACGGCATGTACGCCAAGCGCGATACCGAATTCACCCGCACCGCGATGAACTGGGCGGTGCGCAACGGTGCCGCGATCCCGCTCAACACCACCTATGACCAGACCAACTGCTCGGTCGGCTGCACCGTCACCGGCGGCACCTATGCCAATGCGCAGTTCTTCCTCGAATATCGTCCCTACAAGGATACGCAGGACTATTGGGGCGTGAACCCCGGCGTGGAGTTCGTGGTCAACGACTTCATCAAGGGCGATCTGCAGGCGAACTATACGAAGAGCACTTTCCGCCGCGAAAGCCCGACCTTCCTCGTCATCACCCCGCCCAGCAGTGGCACGACCGTCACCTATGCCAATGACGGCGGCATCCCGTCGATCACCAGCAACATCGACCTGAACGACCCGCGCAACTTCGGCTGGGCGGGCGGCGGCCGCGTCAACCTGAACGGTGAAGAGCGCGAGACCGAGACGCGCGGCATCCGTGGCAGCCTGTTATTCGGCGATGCGGCGAAGTTCAGCGTCCGCGTCGGCGGTGCCTATGACGATACCAAGCGCCGGATCACGCCGTTCGACAATACCAATCCGTGGCAGGCCGCGATCTGCGGCAACAACCCCAGCGTCGTGCTGCCCGGTCCGAACCGCCAGCCGCCGTGCGACGGCGCGAACCTGCCCGGCACGGTCGTGCCCGGCGGCTATCCGACCTATCCGGCCTATGGCACCGCCGCGACGCTCGGCGGCGCACCGCTGGTCTATCGCGGCTCGCTGATCCCGACCGCCGCCGTGCCGTCGTTCCTGCTGCCCGGCGACAATGGCTATGTCACCGTCGACTGGGACAAGGTGAAGGCCGCGACCGGCTATGACGCGCTTCTGGCGGGTGCGACCGAAACCGGCGCGGGCAGCAGCGGTGCCAATGGCGGCCTGATCCGCGAAAAGGTGACCGGTACCTTCGTCGAGATGAACGGCGTGTTCGACATCGGCGACGAAGATACGCTGCGGCTGAACGGCGGCGTCCGCTATGTCCGCACCGAACAGATCGTCGGCGGTCGGACCACCATCCCCAACCCGCTCAACACGCGGGGCGGCGTGACCTGCCCGGGCGTCAGCCCGACCTTCGCGCTCGACGGTTCGTGCTATGCGCCGATCGTCAACTTCACCGAGACGAACCGGCTCTATTCCAACTTCCTGCCCTCGGCGAGCGTCGCCTACAACTTCGGGCGCAAGGCGGTGGCGCGCGGGTCGATCTCCCGCACCATGACCCGGCCCGATCCGAACCAGCTGCTGCCCGGCGCCAGCTTCGTCCAGCCCTCGGCGGATGTCGGCACGCTCGGCAACAACGCGCTCAACCCATATATCTCGGACAATATCGACCTCGGCTTCGAATATTACACCGGCGGCGAAGGCGTCATCGCGTTTGCGGCGTTCCGCAAGTCGATCACCGGCTTCACGATCAACGGCGTCAATACCGTTCCCTTCTCGACGCTCGAACCGTTCGGCATCACCTTCTCGTCGCTGACGCAGGCGCAGCAGCAGGCGCTGATCGACCGGGCGCGCCCCTCGGGCATCGCGCCCGAACAGGTGCTGATCCAGATCCAGCAACAGGTGAACGCCAACGGCAAGCTGAAGGTCAACGGCCTGGAATTCCAGATCACCCAGCCGCTCGACTTCCTGACGCGCTATATCGGCGTGGAGGGTTTCGGTGTGCAGGGCAACCTGACGCTGATCGACCAGAAGGGCGAAGGCACCGGCGCGCCGGCGATCGCGCTGGGCGTCGCCCCCACCACCTATACGATGACCGGCTATTACGAGGGCAGCGGCCTGTCGGCACGGCTGACCTATACCTATAACGAAGGGTCGCAGCAGTCGGTTCTGAACCAGAACGGCATCGGCAACGCGGCGATCTTCGGGCGCAGCTACGGCCAGCTCGATTTCTCGGGCAATGTCGATCTCGGCAAGATCCTCGGCAACGACTATCTGCCGACGCTGGTGGTCAACGTCATCAACATCACCAAGGAAGCGCAATCGAGCTACTTCCAGTTCCCCAACGCGACCTTCAACGAATACAACCCCGGCCGGACGCTGCTGGTCGGTGTGCGCGGTCGGTTCTGAGGTTGCTTTCCTCCCCTCCCCGGAGGCCTACTCGGGCCGGTCTTTACGACCGGCCCATTTCTTTGAGGGGCGGAGGGTCATGTTCCTGCGATCGGAAATGCCAATGCGCCTGCTTTTCTTCGTAACCGCGCTGCTCTCCTGCCTCTCGCCGGTCGCCGCCGTCGCGCAGGCGCGTTATCCGGTGCCGCCGCACCTCGAACAACGCGGGAACGCCACGCAGCTCGTGGTCCAGGGCAAGCCGTTCCTGATCCTGGGCGGGGAGATCCATAATTCGAGCAGTAGTGACCTCGCGTACATGGCGCCGGTCTGGCCGAAGCTGAAGGCGATGAACCTCAACACGGTGCTGGTGCCCATCGCATGGGAAACGATCGAGCCCGTCGAGGGACAGTTCGATTTCACGCTGCTCGACGGGCTGTTGCGCGGCGCTCGCGCGCACGACCTGAAGGTCGTGCTGCTGTGGTTCGGCAGCTGGAAGAACACCTATTCCAGCTACGTTCCTGCCTGGGTCAAGCGGGACCAGACCCGTTTCGCACGCATGCTGACCGCCGACGGGCGCGGCACCGAGCGGCTGTCCACCTTTTCCGACGCGGCGCGCGATGCGGATGCGCGGGCGTTCGCCCGGCTGATGCGCCATCTGAAAACGGCCGATGGTGCGCAACAGACGGTGATCTCCGTGCAGGTCGAGAACGAGGTCGGGGTCATCCCGCAGTCACGCGATCATGCGCCGGCCGCCGAGGCGGCGTTCGCCGGCCCTGTCCCGACGGTGCTGATGGAACGGCTCGCCGCCGATCGGGCCCGCATTTACCCTGAACTGCGCACCGCCTGGGAGCGGGCCGGTGCCCGGAGGGCAGGGACGTGGCGCGAGGTCTTCGGCGACACCGGCATGACGGAATCGCTGTTCATGGCCTGGCACTATGCGACGTTCATCGAAAAGGTCACGGCGGCCGGGAAGGCGGAATACGCCCTGCCGATGTTCACCAATGCAGCGTTGATTCGCCCGAACTATCAGCCGGGCCAGTATAATTCCGGCGGTCCGTTACCCTTCGCGATCGACATCTACAAGGCGGGAGCGCCCTCGCTCGATTTCCTCGCCCCCGATATTTATTTCGAAGACTATGTGAACTGGGCGTCGCAATATGCGCGGCCGGACAATCCGCTGCTGGTGCCGGAGGCGCGCGGCGGTGCCGCGGGCGCTGCGAACGCGCTCTACAGCTACGGATCGCTCGGTGCGATCGGCTTTTCCCCCTTCGGCATCGATGGCGAGGGCGTGGTGCTGCAGGGGGATGCGAGCATCGGGCTGCAGGCGGCGGGCGAAGGCGATCCGGCGATGGCGCATCTCTACGGCCTGCTCGCTCCGCTCGCCCCGCGCATCCTCGACGCTCAGGCAAAGGGGACGGTCTCGACGGTCATCCTCGAAGGCGGTGCCCAGCGGTCGGGTCGCGGGCGGATCGGCGACTATGTCGTCGACGTGCAGCGCGCGACGGGTCCCGATGGCAAGCTCGATCCGCTCAGCCGGGTAGCGGCGATGTTTCTGCAGACCGGCGCTGAAGAGTTCATCGTCGTCGGCGCGGGCGACATGCAGTTATCCTTCACGACCGACCGACCGGGCGCGCCGGTCGTCGGGATCGAGAGTGTCGACGAGCAGTTCCTCGTTGGCACCGGTGCTCCGCGGATCGGTCGTCGGCTGAACGGTGACGAAACGGGGCAAGGACAGGGGCTGCGCCTGTTCTCGACCGATACGGCCGACCAGAAAGTCTATCGGCTGCGCTTGTACCGTTATCGTTGAGTTCCCGGAATATTCGTCCGGCGGGCATCGCAACAGAAAGAATCCTGATGGCTGGAGCATGACCGGACCCTGGCCGAGGCACCGTCTGGCGTCAGGGAACAGGTACGATCGCGAAGAAATCAGACCCGGTCGCGCTGGATAGACATGGTCCGAGCATCCGCGCATCTTGCCCGCCGGCATCCGAATACACCGAGAAACAATAGCGCCTTGCGTGGTCGAATGCCGCCGGTCGGGCGCGAATAGAATCGAAGACGGGATCGCCGGTTTTGCGGCGAATTGCGTTACGGGCGTTGGTTTCGATATGGTTGGCGGCGATGAGCGCATAATCCTGTTCGTCGAAACAGGTAGCAGCCGCCCCGTGACGTTCCATGCAGAAGCGATAGGCGGCATCCCGCATCGCCGGCGTCGCCTTCGACCAGTTTGCCGTCGAAAGGGGCCAATCGGCGACTGGCCCGAATTTCGACACCCGCTGCGCATCCCTGATCTGTCTATCCATGTCCATCGCCGAAGGGGAGCAACCCGCCAGCAGGATCGAAACGGCAACCGGCAGACGCGCTCCACGCATTCCGAATTCTCTTGGCGTTCCATAAGGGGGCGACGCCAACCTATCGCAAATCGACGACGTTCCTGCCACCCAAAGGTCGCACCCCCACCCCCTTGCCCCGCCGCGCCATTCGCGCGAAAGGGCGCGCCCATGGATCATGTCATCGCACAGCGCGCGCTCCTCTCGGTTTCCGACAAGAGCGGCATCGTCGACCTCGCCACCGCGCTCAGCCGCCATGGTGTCGAACTGGTGTCCACCGGCGGGACCGCCGCCGCGCTGCGCGATGCCGGCCTCACCGTCCGCGACATTTCGGACCTGACCGGCTTTCCCGAAATGATGGACGGCCGGGTCAAGACGCTGCACCCGATCGTCCATGGCGGGTTGCTGGCGGTGCGCGACAATGCCGAGCATGTCGCATCGATGAAGGAACACGGCATCGGCGCGATCGATATCGTCGTCGTCAATCTCTATCCGTTCGAAGCGACCGTGGCCAAGGGTGCCGACCGCGACACGATCATCGAGAATATCGATATCGGCGGGCCGTCGATGGTGCGGTCGGCCGCGAAGAACCATGATGCGGTGGCGATCGTCACCGATCCCGCCGACTATGCCGCGCTGATCGCCGAACTCGACGCGAACGGCGGCACCAGCCTTGCCACGCGTCGCCGGTTCGCCGCGAAAGCCTATGCCGCGACCGCCGCCTATGACTCGGCGATCGCGCAATGGTTCGCCTTTGCCGATCAGGGGCAGGCGTTTCCCGACACGCTCCCCCTCGCCTTCACCCGCGGCGCTGAACTGCGCTATGGCGAGAATCCGCATCAGTCGGCCTCGCTCTATATCCCGCGCGGGCCGGCGGCGCGCGGCATCGCGCAGGCCGAACAGGTGCAGGGCAAGGCGCTGAGCTACAACAACTATAACGATGCCGATGCCGCGCTGGAGCTGGTCAGCGAATTTCGCGACGGCCCGCCGACCGTCGTCATCGTCAAGCACGCCAATCCGTGCGGCGTCGCGACCGGCGACACGCTGATCGAGGCGTATCAGGCGGCGTTGGCCTGCGACAGCGTGTCGGCGTTCGGCGGGATCATCGCCGTCAACCGCCCGCTCGACGGCGAAACCGCGCGCGCGATCAGCGGCATCTTCACCGAAGTCGTCGCCGCCCCCGATGCCGATGACGAGGCCAGGGCGGTGTTCGCCGCCAAGAAGAATCTGCGCCTGCTGCTGACCGGCGAATTGCCCGATCCGGCACGCGGCGGTCTCACCGTCAAGACCATCGCCGGTGGGCTGCTGGTCCAGTCGCGCGATGCCGGCAATCTCGATCAGGTCGAGCTGAAGGTCGTGACCAAGCGTCAGCCGACGAAACAAGAAATGGCCGATTGCCGGTTCGCATGGACCGTCGCCAAGCACGTCAAGTCGAACGCGATCGTCTATGCCAGGGGCGGCAGCACCGCCGGCATCGGCGCGGGGCAGATGAACCGGCTGGAATCGGCGCGCATCGCCGCGTGGAAGGCGAAGGACGCCGCCGACAAGGCCGGTTGGAGCGAGGCGCGGACGATCGGGTCGGCGGTTGCGTCGGACGCCTTCTTCCCGTTTGCCGACGGGCTGCTGGCGGCGGTCGAGGCAGGCGCGACGGCGGTGATCCAGCCGGGCGGATCTATCCGCGACGAAGAGGTCATCGCGGCGGCCGACGACGCGGGGCTGGCGATGGTGTTCACGGGGATGCGCCACTTCCGGCATTGATGGGAGGGTGGTGGTAACGTCGCTTCCCAGCCGATTGCGTACCCCCGCGCAGGCGGGACTGTTTACACGAGGCGCGTTTTGGATTCTTCTGTGTTCCTTTGATTTGGGACGGGGAGGATAGGATGCGTTGTCCAGCGTGCGAGGGGACCGACCT